>CAKQBC010000044.1 GCA_934215995.1 uncultured Bacillus sp.
ATGATGGGCTTTGATGAAACGGACTGTCTTTGTCTTGCTTCGCATTACAATCGAGTCTGTTTCAACTAGATCTCCGCCAAGGAAGCGGACACCGTCCAGCAAGTCCCCGTTTGAAACGCCTGTTGCTGCAAAGATTGCGTCTTCACCGGATACCAGGTCTTCCAGCTTCAATAATTGCCTTGGATTCTCCAGCCCCATTTCACGGCAGCGATTTTCCTCTTCCGCGTTTTGCGGTATGAGGCGAGCCTGCATATCGCCTCCGAGGCATTTAATGGCAGCAGCTGATATGACCCCTTCAGGAGCTCCGCCTATGCCGACGAATAAATCGATCCCCGTATGAGGAAATGCAGTTGCGATCGAAGCACTTACGTCGCCATCGCCAAACAGGCTGACTCTTGCCCCTTTTGCGCGTATACGCTCAATTATTTCTTGGTGACGTTCCCTTTCTTGGATAATGACATTAAGATCCTGGATGCGTTTATTGTTTGCTTTGGCAACAATTTCGATCGTTTTTTCGATAGGGTCATCCAGGCTGATCAGTCCTGCGGCATTTTTGCCGACTGCTATCTTCTCCATATACATATCCGGCGCATGAAGCAGTGTCCCTTTATCTGCTGCAGCGATTACAGCCATTGCATTGCTGTGGCCTTTGGCTACAATTGTTGTTCCTTCAAGCGGATCGACAGCGATATCGACCGCCGGCCCATTTCCAGTCCCAAGTTCTTCCCCTATATAAAGCATTGGGGCTTCATCCAGTTCCCCTTCACCGATTACCACTGTTCCTTGCATGTTCACGGAATCAAACATTTTGCGCATGGCGGTTGTGGCAGCATTGTCCGCTTCATTTTTCTTGCCTCTCCCCATCCATTGAGCGGATGCTAGAGCTGCAGCTTCGGTTACCCTGACAATTTCCATTGCTAATTCGCGTTCCAAAAAAGATTCCTCCATATTTACAGTTGATATACCTTCCTATTCTACCAAAAATGAGTATATCTTTATACAAAAAAATATGTACAATATGATTGTTTTCGCGGCACTCCGTTACCCTTTTTTCTTAATCTGTTATATGGAAGCCTAAAGCAACGGAACCTGGTTGGGAGTCTGATATTGCTCTCTATTCCATGCAGGGAGACTGTCCGCCTATTAAAGATTTAAATTGTGTGTTATTATCTAAAAATAAGGACTTTTATAAAATAATATGCCCGGTTTTTACTGCAACAGTGAGCCGGCCCATCTGTGGAAGGGAAGTAAGAAACATGTACTTTGTTGATCGCCATAAAATTGAACAGCACTTGCAAGTTTTAGAAAAGCATATCGGTATATTTAAGCAATCAGACCTTACACAAAGCGATGTCAATTTGTTAGCCCTTGAACGTTTGGCTCAAGTGTTGACGGATAGTGTGCTTGACGTCGGAAATCTCCTGATTGACGGCTTCATTATGCGCGATCCGGGAAGCTATGATGATATCATTGATATACTATTGGATGAAAAAGTGATAACACCTGATATGGAAGGCCAGTTCAAACGTATTTTGCCTCTCAGAAAGATGATTGTGCAGGAGTACCTAGAAATGGACCATGAAAAAATACGATCCATGTTTCAGGCCAATCTCAATGCATTTGAGCGTTTCCCGGGAATGGTGAGGAACTACTTACAGACAGAACTTGGCCCAGTATCGGCATTCAGGAACTAGTGCTGCTTTTGGGTACGTGCAGGCAAAATGCCGAAAAATCAATGTGTAAAGGAGCATCCTATAAAGAGATGTTCCTTTTTTGCTGTAATTTGCTAAGCCGCTGAAACTTTTCATTTATATACGGCAGATGTAATATAAGGGTATGTGTAGACCGTACAAGCCTGGAAAGGCTAAAGATGAACAGGAGTGACATTACTTGAAGAAGTATAAAGGATTTTTGATCGACCTTGATGGAACAATGTACAGGGGAACCGAAAGAATAGAAGAGGCCGTCCATTTTGTGAATGGCCTGTATGAGAAGGGCCTTCCATATCTGTTCGTCACGAATAATTCTTCCAGGACGCCTGAGCAGGTTGCAGATAAACTTCGCCAGTTTGATATTAAGGCAGAAGCTGATCAAGTTTTCACAACAAGCCAGGCGACCGCCAATTATATGCATGAGCTGAAGCCGGGAGCGTCCGTTTATGTGATTGGTGAGGAAGGCATCCGCACAGCCCTGCGTGAAAAAGGATTTACATTTGCAGAAGAGAATCCAGACTTTGTTGTCACAGGGATTGACCGGGACATCAATTATGAAAAATTGGCGCTGGCATGCTTAGGCGTGCGCAATGGTGCCAGGTTCATCTCCACAAACGGGGATATTGCCATTCCGACAGAAAGAGGGCTGATGCCGGGGAATGGCGCATTGACTTCAGTGGTGGCTGTTTCAACAGGGGTTCAGCCAACGTTTATCGGCAAGCCTGAAAACATCATCATGGAGCAGGCATTGGAAGTGCTCGGCACGAGCAAAGAAGAAACGCTGATGATCGGCGATAACTATGATACCGACATAATGGCGGGCATGAACGCCGGGATGGATACATTGCTGGTCCATACAGGCGTTACGACACCGGAACTATTGAAGGGCTATAAGATACAGCCGACGCATGTGATTGAATCGCTTCATTTATTCAGCATGTAAGGGCTGCAGAATAAAACATACCAGCTGCATTAGCCGCTGGTATGTTTTTTATTTGTGTACACGGCAACTCATTTCCATTTTGTGTTAAAATCAAATGAGTGAAAAGCAGTGATTATGTTTACCAGAAGGAGGAGCGGGCATTGCTGAGGTTCATTGATGATTTACGTGGAGCTATAATGGATTTTATAAAAGGTATCTTCGGATTGCTGGGCTACTTCCTTGCCGGATTCATCATTGTTTCTGTTTTTATGTACTTGATTGTCTGGGGATTCGGCTTATTTCAATAAGTGCATCCTATCCTTTTGGCAGGAAACTGCCGAACAAAAAAGCTTGGTCTCCCAAGCTTTTTTGTGTTTTCCACAGATGCCTTTTGTTCTTTATTCCACATTCCTTGCTCTATGGGCCAATCTGCTGGATGCTGCGGCGGCAATCGCACCGACGATGTCATCAAGGAATGTATGGCAATGGCCGGAAGATTTATCATTCAGCTGTTTTAAGATGCCTGGCTTCTGTTTGTCGATATAGCCGTAATTCGTGAATCCGATGGAGCCATATACATTTACGATGGAGAAGGCCAATATTTCATCCACGCCATATAAGCCTTCATCTGTCTCAATGATATTCTGCAAAGGCTGCTCCAGTAATTTCTTTTCTGCCAGTATATCAAGCTGGATGCCAGTCAGGATCGCATTCTGGACCTCCCGTTTGGAAATCACTCTTTCTACATTATGGAGACACTCATCAAATTGAAGATTTTCATGGTAAGCCTTCTGCAGGTACAGGACAAGCTCGGCGATATCTTCAGTTGTAACGCCTCTTTCTTTCAGCCAGTGCCTTGCAGTCGTCTCTGTTAAATCAAACGCATTATTTTTCATGCTTTTTCACCTGATTCTTTACGTTTTATTTTTAAGGAAATCTTCTTACTATCCTATGCATAATGGTTCTTTGCCGTAACCTTCCTATAGAAGGAAGGTGAGCTCGGACAGTGAACGCCCGCTTGCTTTCTTTGGGTTCTTTTGTTCGTAAAAAGAACCGCCTGTTCATATATATGTAATAGAATGTCCGAAAAAAGCGGATTTAACCAAATTGAAGGGGGTACTGCAAATATGCTGCAGGAAGTGATTATGAGGAATTATGGGATTATGATGGAGCAGCAGGGAGCCTTCCACGAACGTTATGAGCAATTCTTGGCGGGTCCGTTTCTATATACAGTTGTGCCTGTAAGTGAGGACATCGACGAAGAGGAATTGACTGAGCGGCTGAAGCTTTCCCAATTCATGAAGCAGCAGGGGGATCGGCAGGTAGGAACGTTTATGCTCTCACGCGAGGGGACCTTCCTGTCTGAAAACGAAGGCAAGCTGTTCATTCTATTGGAGAGTGAGCCTTTAGCGGAAATGCAGCATCTGAATCAGCCGCTGGGCTTGCAGCTGGCGGAATTCCATGAGCATGGCCGGTCGTTTGCGGAACCCTTGAATGCATGTTCCCGGATCGGCAAATGGAAGGAAATGTGGGAGACAAGGCTCGATACACTTGAGTCATTGTGGAAGGATAAGCTGCATTCGCAGCCGAATAATGAATTTGAAAGGCTGTTTGTCGATTCCTTCCCTTATTTTTTATCGATGGGTGAGAATGCCATTCAATATTTGGTCGATTGTGAGATTGATGAACAGCCAGCAGAATCCGATGCGGGCACCATTTGCCATGAGCGTTTCTTTAACGAAACATGGCGGGGGGCATACCTGTTCAAGAATCCGTTTGATTGGGTATTCGACCATCCGAGCAGGGATATAGGCGAGTGGATGAGGCAGGTAAGCCAGCAGTATCCGAATACCTATCAGCCGGCTGTTGTCCAGTTCATGAGGGAATATCAATATTATCTCCCATACAGTGCCTTCTCCTGGCGTCTGTTGTATGCCCGCCTCCTGTTTCCGGTCCATTACGTTGAAACAGTGGAGAATTATTATATCACCGGAAATCAGGGGGAAAAGAAGGAGCTCTTTGAATTTCTGCAGAAGGTGACAAAAAGAACAGGCTTGTATGAAGAGTTTTTAAGCGGTTTTTATGAGCTTCATGGTGTGCCTGTCACAAGACTGGGCATCCCGGCAGTCGATTGGCTCTAGAATTTTCTTTAAATATCTGTACAATAGATGTAAATAGATTATTTCTGTATTTTTTGACTATTGAAAAAGTTAGACAGAAAGCATATAATGTCTTTTATACAAAAACAATTGTTTTTTATAGAAGAACAGTGGGGGTTTTAATATGGAAGCTATTTCAATCGGTTTGCTGGGGCTTGGGACAGTCGGAACGGGAGTCGTCCAGATTATCAGGAATCATCAGGATAAGCTTATGCATCAGATCGGATGTCCGGTCAATATAAAAAAAGTCCTTGTGATGGACCTGGATAAGGACAGGGGGGAAGCGACCGACAGAAGCCTTCTGACAAACAATCCTGCTGAAATCCTGGAGGATCCTGAGATTGACGTCATCATCGAGGTGATGGGCGGGATTGAAGAAACAAGGGCCCATCTGCTGAAAGCCCTGCAGAACAAAAAACACATTGTGACTGCAAACAAAGACCTTATGGCGTTATATGGGCCTGAACTTTTGTCTGAAGCAACGAAAAATGGCTGCGATCTTTTTTATGAGGCAAGCGTAGCGGGAGGAATCCCGATTCTTCGCGGCCTCGTCGACGGGCTTGCATCGGATCGTGTGAAAAAAATGATGGGGATCGTCAACGGAACGACTAATTTTATCCTCACGAAAATGAGCAAGTTCGGAAGCCCTTATGATGAGGTACTGGCTGAGGCGCAAAGATTGGGTTATGCTGAAAGTGACCCGTCGGCTGATGTAGATGGATTGGATGCAGCGAGAAAGATGGCGATCCTCGCAACCCTCGGTTTTTCTATGAACATAGATTTAGCGGATGTAAGTGTCAAGGGAATCACAGAAATAACGGAAGAAGACCTGGATTACAGCAAGCGTCTTGGCTATACAATGAAGTTGATCGGCATCGCGGCAAGGGACGGGGACAAAGTGGAAGTGAGCGTCCAGCCAACATTATTGAATGACAATCATCCGCTGGCAGGAGTAAATGACGAATACAATGCCGTATATGTATATGGTGAAGCGGTTGGGGAAACGATGTTTTACGGCCCGGGCGCCGGAAGCCTCCCGACAGCAACCGCCGTTGTATCCGATTTAGTGAATGTCATGAAAAATATGCGTCTTGGCGTAAATGGAAGCAGTGCGGTTGCCCCTCAATATGAGAAAAATTTGAAGTCGCCAAATGAAATACACTCGAAATTCTTCCTGCGCCTTCATGTGAAGGATGAAGTCGGCGTGTTCGCATCCATCACTACACTGTTCTCAGAGCATGACGTAAGTTTTGAAAAAATCCTGCAGCTGCCGCTCGAAAAGGGCTTCTCAGAGATAGTGCTTGTCACTCATAAGGCGTCATTGAAGGACTTTGAAGATGTACTCCAGGAACTGGAGGAAAATAGATTGGTAAAAGCAATCAAGAGCTGTTACCGAGTTGAAGGGAATGGAGTCAGATGAGTTGGAAAGGCCTAATACAGCAATATAAGGACTATTTGCCGGTAACAGAGTCAACACCAGGGCTCACGCTTTTGGAAGGAAATACGCCCCTTTTGAAATGTGAACGATTATCCGAACAATTGGGGATTGAATTATACGTTAAATATGAAGGAGCCAATCCTACCGGGTCTTTTAAGGACCGTGGCATGGTGATGGCTGTTGCGAAAGCGAAAGAGGAAGGAAGCGATGCAATCATCTGTGCTTCTACAGGTAATACATCCGCTGCTGCTGCAGCCTACGCTGCCCGTGCCGGTTTGAGGTGCATCGTCATCATCCCTGACGGAAAAATTGCGATGGGCAAACTTGCCCAAGCGGTCATGTACGGGGCTGAAATAGTGGCAATCGACGGGAACTTCGACCATGCGCTCAAAATTGTCCGGAGCATCAGCGAGAAGTCTCCTATTACTCTCGTGAACTCTGTGAATCCTTACCGGATTGAAGGGCAGAAGACGGCTGCCTTCGAAATTTGCGATGTGCTTGGGGACGCGCCTGATGTACTGGCCATTCCGGTAGGCAATGCCGGGAACATTACAGCCTACTGGAAAGGTTTCAAGGAATACCATGAAGCCAAAGGAACGAAACTCCCTGAAATGAGAGGGTTCGAAGCGGAAGGAGCAGCCGCGATTGTTCGCGGAATGGTTATTGATGAACCGGAGACGATTGCAACTGCCATCAGAATCGGAAATCCGGCCAGTTGGGACTTTGCCGTCAGAGCGGCAGAGGAATCCAAAGGTAAAATCGATGAAGTATCGGATAAGGAAATTCTGTATGCCTATAAATTGCTCGCACGGACCGAAGGGATTTTTGCTGAGCCTGGCTCGTGTGCAAGCATTGCCGGATTGCTGAAACAATTGCAATCAGGTGAAATCAAGAAAGGTTCGAAAGTGGTGGCTGTCCTGACGGGGAATGGCCTGAAAGACCCTACAACCGCTGTTGAATTCAGTGAAGTTAAACCAGTCGTCCTGCCGACTGATGAAGAAGAAATACTTGAGCATATCAAAGGTCTGGCAAAGGCATGAGCGAAGGCATGATGTGTAAAATCCGGGTCCCGGCAAGTACTGCCAATTTGGGGCCTGGATTTGATTCGGTTGGATTGGCATTATCCCTCTACCTTACAGTTGAAGTATATGAAAGCGATCGCTGGTCGGTTAAGGGATTGTCAGAAGAAATGCGTTCGTTTCCTGAAGACGAAACGAATTATATCGTCCAGGTCGCAAAGAGGACGGCCTCACGCTATGGAGTGGAACTGCCGCCATGCAGGCTGGTGGTCGACAGTGAAATTCCGCTGGCAAGAGGGCTTGGCAGCAGTGCATCAGCGATTGTAGCAGGCATACAGATCGCGGATACTGTCGGGAACCTGAATCTGGGAACACAGGAAAAAGTCCATCTTGCCTCATTGGAAGAAGGGCATCCGGACAATGCAGGTGCTTCTGTGACGGGCGGCCTTGTGGTCGGGGAGCATAATGAGGAGGAAACTTCACTTTTATCGTTTCCGTTGCCGGGAATCGAGGTAATCGCAGTCATCCCGGAATACGAATTGTTGACGTCCCATTCAAGGGAAGTGCTGCCTAAGGAATTTGCATATTCCCAAAGCGTTAAGGCAAGCGCCGTCGCAAATACATTCCTGGCTGCAATCCTTTCGGGCAACTATGGAATGGCAGGCAACATGATGAAACGCGATTTGTTTCACCAGCCATACAGAAGCAGCCTTGTCCCCCTTTTGCATCAGGTCGAAGAAAGCGCAAAATCCACCGGGGCATTCGGAGTGGCCTTAAGCGGGGCCGGGCCTACGGTTGTTTGTTTTGCTGAAAAAAAACACAGTGTACAGGTTGCTGAAAAATTGGCGGCTGAATTCGTTGATTGTAAGGTCAAAAGATTGCAGGTAGATTCGGAAGGGTGTACAGTAACGCCTCAGTAATGGCAGATTACGGTGGATGGAAGGTCGATCATTGGCTTTTCATCCATTTTTCTTTAGAAGGGGTTCCTGCCAAGGATCCCGGAACTCGGATGGCAAAAGAAAAGTGACGGGAAGGGAAGGATGGGGGAATCAGTGAGAAAGGAAGCCATAGGGACGAGGGCAAAAAGAAAAGCTAAGTTTCTCATGCAAATGAAAACTTAGCCGTAAAATGACATATTTAAAAGACTTGTTCAACTTCAACTACACCAGGTACTTCTTCAAGAAGAGCACGCTCGATGCCTGCTTTTAAAGTTATTGTTGAACTTGGGCAGCTGCCGCATGCGCCTAACAGGCGAAGTTTAACAATCCCTTCATCAACATCAACAAGTTCGCAATCGCCGCCGTCGCGAAGTAAGAATGGGCGCAATTTGTCCAGTACTTCCTGAACTTGTTCCATCATAGCTTGTTCAGACATTCTATCGACTCCTTTCGTTATCTATACATATTATAATCACTTGTTAACAAAAAATCCAATGAGTATTCTTACTTTATTAAAACTCCTGTTTCCCCTACAATGAAATCAGGATTGGAAAGTTTAAGGGGGATTTTACGCATGGGATTGGAGATTGTTGTATACGGTGCTGAACAGATTTGCGCAAGCTGCGTCAACTTGCCGTCATCGAAGGATACATGTGAATGGTTGGATGCTGCGTTAAAGAGAAAGTTTCCGGATCAGCCTTTTCAGGTGACATATGTCGATATCATGAAAGAGCAGCAGGATGACAAGAAAGCATCCTTCGCAAAAAAAGTGATTGAAGAGGACCTTTTTTATCCGGTAGTCGTCATCAATGATGAAATCGTCGGGGAAGGGAACCCGAAATTGAAAGCAGTCGTCTCCGAGATGGAGAAGTACGGATATACGCTCGCAACGTGAGCCCTTGCACACAAAGAAACCAGCCTTAGGGACAGAGGCTGGTTTCTTTGTGCATAAAGACTAAAAATTGTAGTACCTATTAAGGAGTATAAGTTAACTATAATGGCTTAATGTGATAGAAGCTGAAATCTTTTTTGACAACTTCTGTACAGTTGCATAATGATTTGATTGGTTAGCAATCAGCCATTGTGAAACTTATACATCCACAGGATGCCGGACTTCAATAGTCGGGCTACCCTTCCTTTGATCACCGTTTCGCCGAGCAGGCCAAAGCCTTGTTTTTTTCCGAGGGAACCGAGAATTCCTTTTAGTTTGATTTTCGGGAAGCTCTCCGGCAATGGTTCGCCTTTCCATTTCTTTTCCAGGACTACGGCTATTTGCTCAGCTTGCCCTTCAGCCAGCTGCGCGCTTGGCGCATGCCCAAGTGCTGCACAGTCCCCGACCACGAACACATTCTCATAATTCGGAATGAAGTGCTGGGGAGTAAGGATGATCCGGCCTTGAGGATCTTTTTCCACCGGCAAGGCGCGGGCTACTTTATTAGGCTGGATGCCTGCCGTCCAGACGATCACATCGCAGGTTACCGGCTCATCATGATTATAAAGTGTATTTTCCTCTACTTTCGTAATGTTTGAATGGTTGATGATTTCAACATTATGTTCGATAAACCAATCTTCTACATATTTGCTGAGGCGAGGAGCGAAGGAAGATAAAATATGGGGCCCTCTGTCAAACAGCTTGATGTGAAGATCAGGCCTGCTTTCAATCAGTTCGCTTGCTAGCTCGACGCCGCTAAGCCCGGCACCGACGATGGAGACTGATGCACCGATCCCCAGATTATTGAGTGCCTGATATGTCTGCCGTGCCTGATGCATGCTTTGGATGCTATATGTATGTTCTTTTGCTCCGGGAACATTATGGTATTTATCGACACATCCGAGCCCGATTACCAAATCATCATATTTCAGTGTCTTTCCGTCTTCGAAGAGGACAGCGCTTTCTTCCAGTTCAATGGACGCCACGTTCCCGCTCACGTACGTTAAGCGTGTATCCTCAGGAAATGGGACCCGAATATGCTGGTCCGAGATTGTTCCTGCCGCAAGTGCATAATATTCCGTTTTCAGGCTATGATAGGGATTTCGGTCGACAAGAGTGATGGATACATCCTCCGGCAGTTTATCCGGCAATAATCTTTGCAGGAGCCTCATGCCCCCATATCCTCCACCAAGTATAACTAGTTTTCTCATCACATTTGACTCCTTTATGTTATGCTTGTTTGCCAGTTTTGTACTAAAGGAGATGCACGCCCTGAGTCCAGCCTCGTATAGAATTGCGGGATGGCATGGGCGTTCCTTCTTTTGGATGGCTATGCAGATGTTTCATTCGGCACCTTAATAAATGGCTGAAGGCTGCCGATTGTTCAGATATTGAGATAAATTTCAGTATATTCCATAGGTTAGTATATCGAAATTGTGTCGAAACTACAACAATATTATGAAATTTCAGTAGTATCAGAAGCGTTTGTCAATAGTGCTATCTACTGGTTTGAATCGTTTGACTGCGAAGGTTAAAGAATGTAGCATAAATAATATAGAGGGGTGAGATGTAAGGTGATTAAGCCTATAATTGAGTTTTGCGTAAGCAATCTTGCCAGCGGGTCATATAAGGCTCTTGAGCAGCTTGAACGCGATCCCAATCTGGATGTGATCGAATATGGATGCTTGAATTATTGCGGTATCTGCGGAAATTCGATGTATGCACTTGTTAACGGTGAAATAGTCGAAGGCAGCACCCCGGAAGAGCTGGTTGCGAATATATATGAATTCCTAGAAGAGAATCCGATGTTTTGAATGGATTCCTTATAATAAGGCTCTGTTAAACGCTATTGTTGATTTTCGCTACGGGCGGACGCTTTCCGCGGGGCGCACGCCAATCCTCCTCGTCGCTTTCGCTCCAATAAACGTATCTTTCAAAATCAACACTAAAATATAACACAGCCTATAATAAAGAAGCCGGGTAGATTTGACAGACGAAATCAACTTGGCTTTTTTCCTGTTTTTTTATGCTTGCTCTCCATTTTAGGTTATCATTTGCAGGTCGCAGGTCGTTGGCAGTATATGCAGTACTTTTGGTTTTCCTAGATGGATTCTTTCTTATAAAAGTATGTGTTTTTACTGTTTAGATAGTGAAAAGTTGAGGCATATCGGAATTTCGGTATATACTATTTAGTAAGATGGAAAAGAGATTTTTCTCCAGATTTTCGAGGGAGGGCAAAAATAAGATGGAACAAATTTTGACTATTACAGATGCTGCGGCACTTCAGATTAGAGATATGATGAAACAAAATGAGGAAGAGGGCTCTTACTTGCGCGTCGGCGTCCATGGCGGCGGCTGCAGCGGATTATCTTACGGAATGGGTCTTGCCCATGAGGCAAATGAGGATGACGTGGAGTTAAGCCAGCAGGGAATCCGAATCCTGGTCGATTCTGAGAGTATCGGCATTCTGAAAGGAACTGTCATCGATTATAAAGAATCAATGATGGGCGGCGGCTTCATCATAAACAATCCGAATGCAATTGCGTCTTGCGGCTGCGGATCTTCCTTCCGGACAGCCAAGGTTGCCGGCACTCCTGAAGAGTGCTGAGG
>CAKQBC010000045.1 GCA_934215995.1 uncultured Bacillus sp.
CCATAAAGCTCTTAATGAAAGGGCAGAGCTCTTCAAAAATAAATTCCTTCACTTGATCATATTCATGATGCTGATAGATGATCTTGCCTGCATCCTTATCTTCAATCGGTTCGATTGTCCTGAATAAATCGGCAAACTCGATTGACTCGGTATATGTAATGTCTTCAGGCAGCTGCACACGGATTGTCATGATCCCTACCTGGAAAGGGCAGATTACGATATCGATGGAAGGGATTTCGAATGGGATTGAGATATACTTGCCCTGCAATTTGCCAGCACAGCCTAGCGCTTTTGAGAAACGCCGTATATCCCGCTTCTGATCCATTTTTTCCGGGAAAAGGAGCTGTTCGATATTCGGCAGGAAGAATTTCTCAAGCTTTCGGTGCTGCACTTGATACTTGCCGTAAAACCTGTCCTGCTGGCTTGTTTCTTTCAGTTTGAAAAACTCGAATCCCTCATTTAGCATCCTGTCCATGAATTCTTCTGTCAGTCTTTCCTTTACTAAAAAAGGAAACATGAATTGATAATTTGATCCCTTTGTATTCATATTCATCACCCCTAATACAGTACTGACGTTTCCCATATTGTTATATTTTCATAGTTTTATCGGGTATTAACTGGCTGTTAGACCGCACAAAGAACTCTAGAATGTACGAAGAGGTTGGTCAATGGGGGTGTACAGCCAGCAAACGCCCAATTAGTTTAACTACCAATGAGTGAGGGATGTAAAACCCCCGCTCATTTACGTTTCACTTTATAAAAATTTTTGTGCTTCTACTTTTTTCCCTATTCTGTTGAGTGAAAACATCCAGAGATTACCTGAAAATAGGAAAGGCCTTAAATAGCTGCCGTGCGGATCTGTTTGATCTTCATCCGTTAATGCTAGCCTGGCTGACAGCCGCAACAACAATGATATTTATTTAGCGATAATTGGATGTATGGCTTTGTTTGAAGAATTCAGGAATGAACGAATGGAAAGTGGGGGATGTACAGCCGGTAAACGGACGATTGTTTCAATTGCCAATGAGCGGGGGATGAAGAAAATCCCCGCTGATTGACGTTTCTCTTTGATGCATCCAGAGTTTACGATCTTGCCCAAAATTTGTCTATTAATCTTATATGCTGCTCGGGATGCCGAAGTAAGAGTTCGCAATGGCCATACCCTTTTAGACAAGTGACTATTGCTTGTGGATAATGCTTCTGCAAGTAGCTTGCCGATTTTTTTGCTGCTGACTCATTAAGTGTTGTGCCGTAATAATAGAGCACATCCATATTTTCCATATTTAGATGTTTGGGCAATTTATATTGGCCTGCTGACCTTACGCAATTCTTTATTGTGTCTGTGCTCATTGTATCCATCATTTCCAGGAAATAGGGCATGTATTGTTTTGGGATGAACGTTTTTTCGCATCTATTCAATGTTTTGGTGTCACGCAGCTGCGTTTTTTTCGTTAAGGTAGCATATTGTTTGATGAGCATGGATATTAAAATCTTGTTTTGCGGAACAAGCGGCGCACCATCCAAAAGCAGTTTTTCGATATGCAGATTGCTGTTCGCCCATAAAGAGGAAGCGATGGACCCGCCCAATGACATTCCGCATACGGCAAATAGTTCATCGCCATGTTCTTCAAGCAAATATTTTTCTATTTGCGCAGCTTCATCCTTTATTGAGGTGAATATGCTTTTATCCGAAGGGTTATGCCCATTCAGTACCGGAACAATAACCTGATATCTTTGGCGGAAAAAATCGATATGCGTGTGCCAGACTTGCCAAGGCACCTGAAATCCATGAATTAGCATAACCTTCTTATTTGTGGATTTCCCAAATTTAAGGATTTTCATATTCTCCATCTCCTTTCAGACCTTCCTGGCTGCATAGATGAGTGTGAAATCAGGCTATCCCAATTAATCGGTGTTTTTGCTGTTATAAGGGGGAACACAAAGCGCTTGGCCCATTCGGCCAAGCGCTTTTCATTTAGTGCCCTATGTATGCTTTGAACATCCAAATGTTTTGCTCAAGCGATGATTTAATGCCAAGGAACAGGTCGGATGTTGCTTCGTCATTGACTCCTTGGGCTTTTTCGATGATATCGTTTATTTCATCGTTCAGCGTCTTGAAGTCTTCGAGCAGCGACTTGATCATATCATCGGCTGACTCTGAACCGTTTGCCTCTTTGATGGAGGACAGTTCGAGGCATTCTTTCAGCGTGCCGACCGGTTTCCCGCCGATTGTCAGGATGCGTTCGGCAATTTCATCGATATAACCGGCTGCTTCATTGTAAAGAGTCTCGAATTTTTCATGAAGGGTAAAGAAGTTCGATCCCGTTACGTACCAATGATAGTTGTGCAGCTTAGTGTAGATGACCGTCCAGCTGGCGAGCTGGCTGTTCAGGGAACTGTGAAATTCTTTCATATGAATGGCCTCCCGGTAAATTATTTTTATATAATTCTTATTTTATCATAAAGAAGGACTCTTATCCGTTATGCCAGGAAAGCAAAAGTGGAGATATTGTTAAAATTTTTAGAAAAAAGGTTGCATTTTCCTGGGAATGGGCATATGATTTTAAAAAAAGTTTCCTCTAGGCAAAAAATAAAGTTCTAGGAAATAAAGATGGTTTGTACAAATAGTTTAACAGTAATCAAAAATAGTAGGGGAGAGGATGGTTTGATGAAGCGAAACAAATGGTTTATGGCATTCCTGATCGCAGGATTATTCCTGCTGGGGGCGTGCGGAAAAGAAGAAAAACCGGCTGCCGATGGGAAAGTGAAGGTCACGGCGACCACCGGCATGATCGGGGATATTGCGGCCAATATAGGAGGAGACCATATCGAATTGGTTAGCCTCATGAAGCCAGGCGTAGACCCCCACCTTTATAAAGCTTCCCAGGGGGATATAAGCAAGCTGGAAGAGGCGGATATCATTTTATACAACGGATTGAACCTGGAAGGGAAAATGGAAGACATCTTTGAAAAAATGGAAGAAAACAAGCCGACGGTCGCTGTCAGCAAAACGGTCGATGAAACGGCGCTGCTTGATTCAGCTGATTATCCGGGGCAATACGATCCGCATATATGGTTTGATATCGATCACTGGATCAAAGCTTCCGAGGTCGTAAGGGATGAATTGATCAAGCTTGATGAAGAGCATGCGGACGACTATGAGAAGAATGCGGCTGCTTACATTGAAAAACTGAAAGAGCTGGATGAATATGCTCTAGAGCAGATTGCTTCCATACCGGAAGACCAGCGCGTGCTTGTTACGGCACACGATGCTTTCGGTTACTTCGGGGCGAAATATGGCATCGAAGTCAGGGGACTTCAGGGCATCAGCACAGAATCAGAGGTTGGTTCCAAAGATGTGAGTGAATTGAGGGATTACCTCGTTGAAAATAAAATAAAGGCTGTGTTTGTAGAATCGAGCGTACCGAAAAAGACGATTGAAGCCGTGATTGAAGGAGCAGCGCAGAAAGGCCATACGGTCAAAATCGGTGGGGAACTGTTCTCTGACGCCATGGGCGAAGAAGGGACAGAAGAAGGAACATATATCGGCATGTTCAGGCATAATGTCGATACAGTTGTGAATTCGTTGAAATAATAGGGGGAATTTGCAGTGGCTGATCCATTGAAGGTAGAAAACTTATCTGTAGCATATCAAAGAAAGGCTGTTTTAGAAAATGTATCTTTTTCCGTTCCGTCCGGCAATCTGATCGGGATCATCGGTCCGAACGGTGCCGGTAAATCGACATTGATCAAGAGCATCCTCGGGCTGGTTCCGCCGCTTTCGGGGAAAGTCGAGATGTTCGGCGAACGGTACGAATCGGTCCGGAAAAGGATCGGCTATGTGCCGCAGAAAGAGTCGGTAGACTGGGATTTCCCGACGAACGCCCTTGATGTTGTCACGATGGGAAGATACGGCAAGCTCGGCTGGTTTAAAAGGCCGGGCAAAAAAGACAGGGAAATTGCCCTTATGTCCCTGGAAAAAGCGGGAATGGCCGATTATGCAGACAGGCAAATCAGCTAGATGGCAAAAATCCCGCTGTGGTGATTATCTCAATCGGTGGCAATGATTTTTTACGCAAACTAGATAAAAGCGGAAGGGAAGACGGTTCTTGTCGTTCACCATGATCTCAATACGGTCAGGGAATATTTCGATTGGGTAATGATGCTTAACGTGTCCCTGAAAGGGATCGGCCCGACGGAAGACGTATTTACGAAAGAAAATCTGCACATCACATATGGCGGAAGGCTGGCTATGCTGGACTTGGATGCTTCCCCTATGATTGTCGGGTGAGGTGGCTTCTATGGAATGGATACAATTGATAACGGATCCGAATTTGGCATGGATCCTGATGGGGACGATGCTGCTGGGGATCAGCAGCGGGGTCATCGGCTGCTTCGCCTATTTGCGCAAGCAGGCTTTGATGGGTGATGCATTGTCGCACGCGGCTTTGCCCGGTGTCTGTATCGCCTTTATGCTGACGGGCATGAAATCGATCCCTGTCTTTCTGGTCGGAGCGGTTATTGCCGGGATCATATCGACGTTTGCGATCGGCTATATTACGAGGGAATCAAGAATCAAACAGGATGCGGCGCTCGGCATCATTCTGACTGTGTTTTTCGGTTTGGGGATCATGCTCCTTACCAAGATCCAGCATGGGAATTATGGAAACCAAAGCGGCCTTGATACGTTCCTGTTCGGGCAGGCGGCGGGGATGGTCCATTCAGATGTGACGGCAATGGCTGTTCTGTGCGTATTGCTGATTGTGACGACGTCCTTATTTTTCAAGGAATTTAAGCTCGTTTCTTTTGATCCCGGTTTTGCGAAAGGTATCGGCTTGCCCGTCAAATGGCTTGAACAGGCGATTATGCTGCTTGTCGTTGTGGCAGTTGTGGCGGGGATCCAGGCGGTCGGTGTCGTGCTTATGTCGGCTCTCTTGATCACGCCGGCGGTCGCTGCACGGTATTGGACGAATAAGCTCCATGTCATGGTGTTTCTGTCCGGCTTATTCGGGGCTATCAGCGGCCTTGCCGGAAGCCTATTGAGTACGATGGCATCGAACATGCCGACCGGGCCGCTAGTCGTTCTGTCTGCGACTTTCTTATTCGTCGTGTCGCTATTATTTGCTCCTGCAAAAGGGCTGATCGCCCAGGCAAGGATAAGGTTGCAAGTGAAGAAAAATTTCCTTGCCTCGTACCAGGTGCCTGAGCGCGTGCGAAAGGAGGGATTCTGATGCATGGAATGTGGATCATCATCATCGGTTCCCTGGTCACATGTGCATGTTCGGTCGTCGGATGTTTTCTTGTGCTCCGGAAGATGAGCATGGTCGGCGACGCCATCAGCCATTCTGTCCTGCCTGGGATTGTGATCGCTTATTTATTGAGCGGTTCGATGGATTCGGTGTTCATGCTTGCAGGAGCGGCTGCACTTGGATTGATCACGGTGTATTTAATCAATCTGTTTTCAAGTAGCGGGGTGCAGGAGGATGCGTCGATCGGGGTTGTGTTTACGGCTCTGTTCGCCATTGGCGTGGTGCTCGTCAGTTTGTTTGCGAGCCAGGTGCACCTCGATGTGGAGCATATCCTGTATGGCGAGATTGCCTATGCGCCTTGGGATACGGTCAACTTCGCGGGACTCGAAGGGGTTCCGAGGGCTGTCTGGATGGTCGGTGCCGTTCTGCTCGTCAATATCCTGGTGATCGGCCTTTTCTACAAGCAGCTGAAATTATGCGCCTTTGATGCCGGATTGGCTGCGGCGCTCGGGATTCCGGTGGCATTCTTCCATTATCTTCTGATGACGCTTGTTTCTGTCACAACGGTTGCTTCCTTTGAAAGCGTCGGTGCGATTCTCGTGGTCGGCATGCTGATTGTCCCGGCTGCGACGGCCTATCTGCTGACGGATAAGCTGAGCGTAATGATTGCCTTGAGCTGCCTTGCCGGCATTCTCTCCTCGGTCGGAGGGTATTATCTGGCAGCTGTACTGGATGCCTCGATTGCTGCTTCGATGGTAGTTGTGGCTGGGCTGCTGTTCACGTTTGTCTTCCTGTTTTCGCCATCGCATGGCGTGGCAGGCAAAAGGATCAGACGAAGAAGGCTCATTAAGCAGGCGAAATACTGAGTATTTAAAAATGCCAAGGCCCACCCGGAAAACGGGGAGGGACTTGGCATTTTGCTTTATCCGATTTTCAGACAGGCGGCAGTTCCTTTGTTTCAACATGGGAAACGAACGGGTATAGGGTTGCGGAACCTTCGCCTGCTGAAAAGTCACTATTTTTTTATTTCGTTTTGATGTATTCTTTCTCCACACCGTCTGCGTACCTGATATCAAGCTCGAATTTCGTATAGTTCTCATCGAGTTCAAAGGATTTGATTACTTCGTTGATTACCTCTTCATTGGCTGTGTTTTGGTCGAATGAGAAATTTTTGAATCTGTTGTTTAGTTCCTGGTAGGCTTCTTCACCGGATAATATCTGGTTGTTGTTGTCGTCTTCAATCTTGGCTTCACGGTCATACCGTTCGTTGTCATAATCGACTTCAAATGATTTGTTTGCACCGTAGTCTACGTCAAGCTCGAAGGATGTAAAAGGCAAATTGGCTGTGTCAGTGCTGTCCCGGTCCGCAGCGGTTCCATTTTCGGCGTTACCCTGGCCGGTGTCTGTATTGCCTTCCTGTTCTGTCGGCGTATTATCATTATTTGCGTCATTATTGCCATCCGTGTTATCATTGCCGTTTCCGCAGGCAGAGACAAAAATGAGCATGGATAGTATAAGGGTTGATAGTAAGCTTTTTTTCATCTGTAGCACCTCATTTTGTATTGGATTTTATCACTATCTGAAAATAGTTATTGCCTTTATGGTAAGAGGATAAACATCTAAATTAAATAATAAGCAAACAAGAAGGATTTCGAAAAGTAAGAATTATTTTAATATTTTTTTAAATTGATTTATTTACCAAATAGGCATATTATATTTTCTATTCAGAAAATTACGTAAGGGGAATATTCCGAAAATTTAATGAAATTTCTTCCGGAATATGGGAGCGTATATTTTCAGCGAATATTTAGGGGGAGACATAAAAATGAAAACTACGAAAAAACAATCCATCGTGGAAAGCGTGCCTCAAAAGGGTTTTTTCGGACACCCTAAAGGACTGTTTACACTGTTTTTCACAGAGTTCTGGGAACGCTTCTCCTACTATGGCATGCGTGCCATTTTGCTTTATTATTTGTACACGGAGGTCTCTAAAGGCGGGCTTGGGCTTGAAGAAACGACAGCAATGTCCATTTACGCCATCTATGGATCGCTGGTGTATATGTCCGGTATCATCGGGGGCTGGGTTGCCGACCGTTTGTTCGGGACAAGCCGGACCGTATTCTATGGCGGAATCCTGATTATGATCGGCCATATCTTGCTGGCACTTCCGGCAGGATTGCCTGCATTCTTTGCGAGTATGGCGTTTATCGTAATCGGTACTGGATTCCTGAAGCCGAATGTATCCAATGTTGTCGGGGATTTGTACGCACCGGATGACAACAGAAGGGATTCAGGCTTCAGCATATTCTACATGGGCATCAACCTGGGTGCTTTCCTTGCTCCGATCGTTGTTGCGGCGTTAAGTGAAGAATACAATTACCATGCAGGATTTGCAGCAGCAGCTGTAGGTATGTTCATCGGGTTGATTGTTTTCGTTGTGACGAAAAAGAAAAATCTTGGGCTTGCCGGCATGCATGTTCCGAATCCGCTGTTGCCTGAGGAGCGCAAGAAAACATTCACAATCATCGGAACTGGTGCTGCGGTCATTGCCGCTTCGCTCGGAATCCTGATTGCCATTGACTGGATGACGATCGACCGCTTTACGATGCTCGTATCGGTGATTGCTATCATCATCCCGATTGCTTACTTTACCGTTATGTACAGAAGCCCGAAAACGGATGATGATGAGCGTTCACGCTTGATTGCCTATATTCCGCTGTTCATTGCCTCTGTTATGTTCTGGTCAATCCAGGAACAGGGAGCGAGCCTTTTGGGGTTGTTCGCGGATAAAAGGACAGACCTGAATTTCTTCGGGTATGAAATTCCGCCGGCATTGTTCCAGTCATTGAACCCAATCTTCATCATTATCTTTGCGCCTATCTTTGCATGGTTATGGACGAAGCTTGGGAACAGGCAGCCATCTACCGCCAAGAAATTCTCGCTGGCGTTATTCTTTGCAGGGTTGTCCTTCTTAGTCATGATGATGCCAGTTATGCTGTACGGCAAGGAAGCGCTTGTTAATCCAATGTGGCTGGTATTAAGCTTCTTCCTGGTTGTCCTTGGTGAGCTATGCCTGTCGCCTGTCGGATTATCAGCTACAACCAAGCTGGCGCCGAAAGCTTTCGCGGCTCAGACAATGAGCCTTTGGTTCTTGTCGAGTGCTGCTGCGCAGGCGATCAATGCCCAGGTTGTCAAATTCTATAATGAAGATACAGAAATGGTCTACTTCGGCGCGATAGGCGGGGTATCCATCGTACTTGGATTAGTCCTTCTGTTCCTGGCGCCAACGATTCAGCGCTTTATGAAGGGCGTAAGGTAAAATTTTCTGAAATGTTTTGAAAAGGGATCAGCAGCTGCTGGTCCTTTTTTTGCGTCGGTTTTTATTCTCAAGTATGGCTGTAAACAGTTATTCACTGTCCTTTCATGGTTTTCTTGCATGTGAATTCTATACTAAGGAAAAGGGGAACTGTAAGGATAATTGATCATGAAAGTGAATATGCAAAAAAAAGATTTTCAGGAGTGAACGATTCAGCCTGTTCGTTCGTATTATCATTTGAGTAAGAAAGAAGGGAAGGTCCGGGAGTGAAGCAAATGCCAACCGAGGAAGAACAGCTGATAAAGATGGCGAAAGCGGGTGACGAGACAGCTTTTGCCCGGCTTTTTCAACTGTATTATCCGTTTTTATATAAATACATAGTGAAAATAACGATGAATGTGGACTTGGCTGACGACCTGATCCAGGAAACGATGCTGAAATCGTATTTGCATATAAAGGCATATAACGGCGCTTCCAAGTTTTCCAGCTGGATGATCACAATCGCCACAAGGACGTATATCGATTATGTCAGAAAGCGGAAACGGGAAAGAGGCATATACAAACGGCTTGCTGATGAGGCCGGTGACATGCTGAAGTGGCGTATGCAGCATAACCAGGATGAATCCGCCGATCTCATTGAATCGATCGGGAACCTGGAGCCGATGTACCGGATTCCTTTGCTGTTGAAGCATTACTATGGCTATTCCTATAAGGAAATCGCCGCGATGCTTGATATGAGAGAAGGAACGGTGAAATCAAGAGTCAATAAGAGCATTTCGCTTGTCAGGAAAGGAATGGATGAAGATGGAGAATAAAAAGACAGTTGAAGAGATTAAAAGTGCTTTTGAACGAATAGACTCAATCTATGATAGCGAAGCGCCTTCGGCTCCGGTGCTGGCAGCGATGCTTGCAGAGAAGAAACGGATTTATATGCGGGAGCTGAAGCGTGATTTGGGAATCTTTCTTTCCGTCTCTTTCGTTCTGGCCGCATTGCTTGTCGCGTTGTTATGGAATGCGCCGGCGGTTTATTTGGCTGTCCAGGCACTCGGGTTCGTCGCAATCTTTGTTTATGTCTATCGGCAAAAGAAAAACCGGCATAAGGAGGGGCGGCCATTATGAATTATACGTTAAGCGGCTTGCCGCTCAAAACGCAGGTTGTGATCTGGATATTCACTGTGATGCTCCTGCTCGTGCAAAGCACATGGATTTTCCTGTCGGCTAGGAAGAGAGGGAAGAACCCGTGGTTCTGGGGATTGATTGGGTTGCTGAATATTCCTTCCTCGGCGATTCTGTATTACTTGTTTGTCATTTATCCTGAAAAAAGGAAGGAGAAAAAGAGATGAATGAATCTGTTGATTTAATACAGCTTTTAGTGCCTGTTTTGGTCTTGCAGCTGATCTTGATGGCGACAGCACTGGTAAGCTGCCTGAAGCAAAAAGAAACGAACGGGCCTAAATGGCTTTGGATCATCGTAATCGTATTCTTGAATATTGTGGGGCCGATCCTCTATTTTATACTTGGCCGGAAAGAGAGATGATTGACTGATGTCGCTCAAAGTCGAGCATTTGACGAAAACCTTCGGGCAAACCGAAGTTGTTAAGGATGTATCTTTTTCGATTGATAAAGGTACATGTTGTTCTCTTATAGGCCCGAACGGGGCGGGGAAAACTACTTTGCTGCGGATGCTTGCCGGATTGCTTGCACCCGACAGCGGAACGATATCGCTGCATGCCGATCCGCATTGGAAAAAGAAGGTCGGCTATTTGCCACAGATTCCAAACTTTTACGCGTGGATGACGGCAGATGAATTTTTGACCTTTATGGGAAAACTCTCCAAACTGGACCGTCTGGAAAGCAGGATTGGCGATGTTTTGGAAGGGGTGGGGCTGAAGGATGCCCGCCATAAGCAGATCGGCGATTTCTCGGGAGGGATGAAACAGCGCCTCGGATTTGCACAGGCGCTTCTGCACGAGCCGGAATACCTGTTTCTTGATGAGCCTGTATCTGCACTTGACCCGATCGGCAGGCGGGAAGTGATGGACATTCTGAAGAAGCTTAAAGAAACAACGACCATTTTTTATTCCACACATGTATTGCATGATGCGGAAGAGGTCAGTGATGAAGTCATGCTGATGAAGGAGGGTGCGATATTGGCGTACGGGAGCCTTGAAGAGCTTCTTACATCAGCAGAACGGGCCTTTAGGGTAGAGGCATCCGGACCGCTGCCTGATGAGCTTGCCGGCTGCGGCTTCGTGAAGAATTTCAATCGAAACGGGGCTTTCAGCGCCGATATCGTATTGTACCGGAATGAGCAAAAAACCGATCTTCTCCGGTGGTGCATCGATCATAGCATCGATCTGGTCCTGTTCCAGCAAAAGAAACAGTCTTTGGAATCGGTCTTTATGGAGGTGATTGACTGATGTCTGTCTATTTATCTCTCATAGGAAAAGAGTTCCTCGGTTTCTGGAGGAGCAAAAAGTGGATTTGGATGCCGATTGTTTTTATGCTGCTTTCGCTCATGCAGCCGATAACGCTGTACTACATGGAGGATATCCTGAAAATGGGGGGCGGGCTTCCGGAAGGCGCCATTTTTCAAATGCCTGCGCAGACCGGAGGGGAAGTGCTGGCTTCCGTGCTGTCCCAGCTTGATACATTGGGGGTGCTTCTCGTGATTGTGTCAGTAATGGGGGCAATTCCGGAGGAACGGAAAAGCGGTTCGCTTACCTTTTTGCTTGTACGTCCTGTCTCTGCCTTTCAGCTTGTGTCCGCCAAAACATGCGCCCATGGTTTTCTGCTGATTCTCTCGTTTGCGTCAGGGTATTTGCTGTCGTTGTATTACACGGCTATTTTG
>CAKQBC010000046.1 GCA_934215995.1 uncultured Bacillus sp.
ATTGTCTAGCTCCAGCGCCTACCCCCTCTGGGTAACAAGCCAATCCTCCCCAAAGGCTAAGAACGCCTTTCGGCGAGGCTTGTCTTGTGCTTATCGGGGATGGGCAAGGCGCTTCCACTTTTCGTAGAAAGGAGAAAAAAATGAGCGATTATCTAGTAAAAGCACTTGCATATAATGGACAAGTCCGTGCCTATGCATCCCGCACTACCGAAACAGTTGGAGAGGGCCAGCGCAGGCATTATACATGGCCAACCGCTTCAGCCGCATTAGGGAGATCCATGACGGCGGGCGTCATGATGGGCGCCATGCTGAAGGGCGATAACAAGCTGACAATCAAAATCGAAGGCGGCGGTCCAATTGGCGCCATCCTTGTAGACAGCAATGCTAAGGGAGAGGTGCGCGGCTATGTAACAAACCCGCAGACGCACTTCGATCTTAATGAGCAGGGCAAGCTTGACGTGCGCCGCGCGGTCGGCACTGAAGGGACGCTGACTGTCGTGAAGGATATTGGAATGAGAGAGCACTTCACAGGACAGGTTCCGCTGATTTCTGGAGAACTTGGAGATGATTTCACATATTACTTTGTTACTTCTGAACAGGTGCCTTCTTCCGTCGGAGTGGGTGTTCTTGTTAATCCGGACAATTCCATTCTTGCTGCTGGGGGATTCATTCTGCAGCTTATGCCGGGAACTGATGAAGAGACGATTACATTAATTGAGAACAGACTGAAAGAAATTCCGCCTGTATCCAAATTAATTCAGCAGGGATTAACGCCTGAAGAGCTACTGGAAACAATCCTTGGCAAAGACAATGTGAAGTTCCTTGAAAAGCTTCCTGTCTCCTTTACTTGTACATGTTCAAAAGAGCGTTTTGCCAATGCGATTATCAGTCTGGGTGAAGAGGAAATTCAGCAGATGATCGATGAAGATGGCCAGGCAGAAGCATCCTGCCATTTCTGCAACGAGAAATACCACTACACTAAAGAAGAACTCGAAGAATTAAAGAACGAAGTAAAGTAATAATTGAAATTGCTAAAGCGTCTGCCTGCATCTTTTAGGCTCCTGAAAGTAAAGGTCGCCGAGGTTCGGGACTTAGCGGGGCGCTTGCGCTAATTGTATTATTAAAATTCATATCTTTGAACTTCGAGAATTGTCTAGCTCCAGCGCCTGCCCCCTCGAGGTGTCGGGGGATGGGCAAGGCGCTTGCGCTTTTCTTAGGGGGAGGAGCACTTGGAAAAGAGACAGCTTTTTATGATTATTGCCGGTTTGGTGCTGCTGAACCTAATCACATTGGCCTTTTTGCTATTTAAAGGCGATGGCAGCGGGGAAGCAGTAGCAAAAGTCGGGGGAGATAAAATCACTCGCCAGGAATGGATGAGTGAGATGGAAACAAAGTACGGAAAAAGCACATTAAGTGAATTAATTGATCAGAAGGTCATTGAAGAAGCAGGGGAAAAATACGGGGTGAAGGTCTCTGAAAAGGCTGTAGATCTTGAATTGAAAATGGTCAAGACCATGTACGGCGGCAATTTCACCGATGAGATGAGCGAAGACAAGTGGCGCAGGCAAATCAAAAATAACCTTATTCTTGAAGAACTGCTGACTGCCGATGTCTCCGTCTCTGAAGAAGAAATGAAAAGTTACTATGAGCAAAACAGCAGTCAGTTCCAAGTTCCGGACACTTATCACATCTCTCAGATTATCGTTAAAACAAAAGAAGAAGCGGAACAGACATTGAAGGAGCTGGAAGAAGGCTCGAGCTTCTCTGTGCTTGCGATGGAACGGTCGATCGATGAATTTACCGCCAGCCTGGGGGGGAATGCAGGGTATGTCAGTGAAGATGATGAACACATACCGGCAGAAGTCTTTGAACAGGTTAAAACCCTTAAGCCCGGCAAGTGGACCAAGCCGATTAAAACGGAAAATGGATATGCCGTTGTAATGCTCCATGAGCATTTAAAGGGAGAAAATTATTCCTTTAAAGAAGTGAAGAGCATGATTCGCCGCCAGATCGCTCTTGAGCAGATGGATGTTCCTGTCTCTGCAAAGCCCTTTTGGAAAGAAGCAGAGGTCGAGTGGTTTTACGGTGAGCAGTAAATAAAAAGCACGGAGGGATTTCCGTGTTTTTTTCTGTATACATTGAGTATCATGTATAAAAATGGGTAGTTTAAATATAATGACAAAAGTATGAATTTTCTTTTAAATAGCAATCAAATTCATTGACATTCCCATTGGGAATTGGTAAATTTGTATTAAACCAATAAAAATAGTCGGAAATGAGGAGTGGGGAAATGGTACGTGTAGCAAATTCAATTGCAGACCTTGTTGGCCAGACGCCAATTGTGAAACTAAACCGTTTAGTTGATGATAATAGTGCAGATGTTTATCTGAAATTGGAGTACATGAATCCTGGAAGCAGCGTAAAAGACCGTATTGCCCTGGCAATGATCACTGCCGCAGAGAAAGATGGAAGCCTTAAACCAGGTGATACCATTATTGAACCGACAAGTGGAAATACAGGAATCGGATTAGCGATGATTGCAGCAGCAAAAGGCTATAAAGCGGTTCTTGTCATGCCGGAGACGATGAGTATGGAGCGCCGAAATTTACTTCGTGCTTACGGTGCCGACCTTGTACTCACACCTGGACCGGAAGGAATGGGCGGTGCGATCCGCAAGGCGCAGGAACTGGCAAAGGAAAATGGCTATTTCGTGCCTCAGCAGTTTGAAAACCCTGCGAACCCTGAAATTCACCGTTTAACAACAGGACCTGAAATTACAGAGCAAATGGGCGAACAGCTGGATGCATTCATATCCGGAATCGGTACAGGCGGAACGATTACAGGTGCCGGCCAAGTGCTTAAAGAAAAATATAAAAACATCAAAATTTACGCAGTTGAACCAACCGATTCTCCTGTACTATCAGGAGGAAAGCCGGGTCCTCATAAAATCCAGGGCATTGGAGCAGGATTTGTACCGGATACCCTGGATACAAAGATTTATGATGAAGTGATTCAAATTACAAACGATGAGGCATTTGAATATGCCCGCCGCGCGGCTAAGGAAGAAGGAATCCTAGGAGGCATTTCTTCTGGTGCGGCGATCAGTGCGGCCCTAAAAGTTGCCAAAGAGCTTGGAAAAGGGAAAAAAGTTCTGGCGATTATCCCAAGTAACGGCGAGCGTTATTTAAGTACTCCTTTATACCAATTTGAAGCTGAATAATGATATGACAGCGGTCTCCATTGGCCGCTGTTTTTTTGTATGGGGCGACTGCAAAATTGAACGATGTAAATAACTCTGTGGAAGAGTGTCTCCATCTAGCTCCAGCGCCTATCTCCTCGAGGTCACAAGCTTGTCTAGTGTCATGCAGACGTTGCCACAGGACGTGGGCGTTCTTAGTCTGCCATCTTTCGTGGGCAAGGCGCTTCCGCTTTTGTTTCGTATAATAAAAATTATGAAAGCATGCCCTACATCATGTATGATGAAAAAAGAGAAATATATAGGGGTGACATTCATTGAAGCAGCTTCACATCCATGCCAAAAAAATACCTTATACATATAATCGGTTTTTCCGCCAATACCGCTCGCTGTCGGAGGGATTGGCGCATCATGTTCTGCTCGAAAGCGGACGGGGCGGCAGGTACAGTATCGCAGCCTTTGAGCCGGAAGCTATTTTAACAGGCAAAAATTCAGAACTTGAAATTTTGAGAGACGGCGAAAAACAGGTGCTGGAAGGCAACCCCCTTCATTTGATGCAGGAATGGCTGAATCAATATAAAGCAGATAAGCTCGATGAACTTCCTGACTTTCAGGGAGGAGCAATAGGGTTTATCAGCTATGATTACGCACGTTATATCGAAAAGCTTCCAAATGAGGCTCAAGATGATCTGCAGATACCTGATATTCATTTTTTCATTTATAAAGAATGCTTTGTCTTTGACCATGAAACCAAAGAGCTCTGGCTGATTTTCTTATACGAAAAAGGGGAAGAGCACTCGATTGAGGAACGGGCAGAGAATTGGGAGCAGAGATGGATGAATGAAAGTGAGGAGCCTTCTGCGAAAGCGGAATACAATCAGGCTGAAAATACACTTGGTGTATCCATGAATGAAGAAGAATTCATGGCTGCCGTCAGGAGTATTCAGGAATATATTTCACAGGGAGATGTCTTTCAGGTAAATCTCTCGGTACGCCAAAGCCGCCCAATTCATATTCAGGCAATGGATGTATATGAGCAGCTGAGAGCGTTAAACCCTTCTCCATACATGGGGTATTTTCACACGCCGGGATACCAGCTTGTAAGCGGATCCCCGGAACTGCTGATTAAGAAGAAAGGAAACACCGTCAGTACGCGGCCGATTGCCGGGACAAGATCCCGCGGGAAGGACCATGAGGAGGACCTCAAACTCGCCAGTGAACTGATTGAAAATGAGAAAGAGCGCGCAGAGCACGTGATGCTGGTCGATCTGGAACGAAATGACCTGGGAAGAGTCTGTAAATATGGTACCGTTACAGTGGATGAGTTCATGGTCATTGAAAAATACTCACATGTGATGCATATTGTCTCCAATGTAAAAGGAGAGCTGACAGACGGGAAGAATGCTGTTGATATCATCGACGCTGTATTTCCGGGAGGGACCATTACAGGGGCGCCAAAAGTGCGGACCATGGAGATCATTGAAGAGCTTGAACCGGTCACAAGGGGACCATACACCGGCTCTCTTGGCTGGATCAATTTCAGCGGCGACCTGGAACTGAATATTATCATCCGGACCATGCTTGTTAAAGAAGGACAGGCCCATGTGCAGGCTGGTGCCGGCATTGTTATTGACTCCAATCCTAAAAATGAATACAAAGAGTCGCTGAAAAAAGCAATTGCTCTTTGGAAAGCAAAAGAACTCGCAGAACAGGCAAAAGGGGATCAGCTATGATTTATATGATCGATAATTACGACTCTTTTACGTATAATCTCGTACAGTATCTCGGTGAATTAGGCGAAGAGCTGGTTGTAAAAAGAAACGATGAAACGTCTATTTCTGAAATAGGCAGTTTGCAGCCGAAGTTCCTAATGATCTCTCCGGGGCCGTGCAGCCCGAATGAAGCCGGCATCAGTCTGGAAGCTATTGAAGCTTTTGCAGGCAAAATCCCTGTCTTTGGCGTTTGTCTGGGACATCAATCGATTGCTCAAGTATTCGGCGGTGATGTTGTGCAGGCCGAGCGGCTCATGCATGGAAAAACCTCCGAAATTTTTCATGATGGGAAAACAATTTTTAAGGGCTTGCCCAATCCGTTTCCTGCCACCCGCTACCATTCGCTGATTGTAAAAAAGGAGACTCTGCCAGATTGCCTTGAGGTCTCGGCCTGGACAGCTGAAGGGGAAATTATGGCCATTCGCCATAAGGAGCTCCCTTTGGAAGGTGTCCAATTCCATCCGGAATCGATTATGACGACGGCCGGAAAGGAACTCCTTCAGAATTTTATTCAGCATTACAAAGCTTCACTGCAGATAGAGGGGATGTAACCTTGTTTATATACATGAATGGTGAAGTTATCAGAAAAGAGGAGGCAAGGATTTCTCCTTTTGATCATGGTTTTTTATATGGTATGGGGCTGTTCGAAACATTCCGTGTCTATAATGGTCATCCCTTTTTGCTGGATGACCATCTGGAACGGCTGAATTGGAGTCTGGAAGTTCTGAATATCAATGCGAGCTATAAAAAAGAACAAGTGCTTGGAGCGCTGGAGATGCTGCTTGAAAGAAACGGTTATAAGAATGCCTATATCCGGATGAATGTGTCAGCGGGAAACGGGGAGATTGGCCTTCAGACAGCTCCGTACACAAACCCGAATACGATTCTTTTCTGCAAACCGCTTCCTTCAAGGAATACGGGCGCAGAAAAGCAGGCAGTGCTGCTGAAGATTCCCCGCAATACACCCGAAGGGGCAGAACGCCTGAAGTCCCATCATTATTTAAATAACATTCTGGCTAAAAAAGAAGCGGGGGACGACCCTGGCATAGAAGGGATATTTTTGACAAAGGAAGGCTTTTTGGCAGAAGGGGTCACTTCGAATCTATTCTGGATTAATGGAGGCCATTTATTTACGCCCTCGCTTGATACTGGCATACTTAACGGCATTACCCGAAGATTTGTGATCAGGCTTGCAGAGAAACTGGGGATGAATGTACAGGAAGGCATGTATAGGCCGGAAGCTATAGTTGGGGCAGATGAAGTTTTTATAACGAACTCCATTCAGGAAATTGTGCCGATTTGCATGTTTGATGGCCATCACATGCCGGGGCTTTCCGGCAAGAAAACAAGAGAGCTCCAGATTCACTATGAATACCACTGTGAATACTTATGGAGCAGGAATGAACTGTAGGAGGATTCATAATGTCTAAAACAACAATTCAGTGTGGGCCGTATACGTTGGATTACGGAAAGAAAACCATTGTAATGGGGATTTTGAATGCAACGCCGGACTCCTTCTCGGATGGAGGCAAATACAGTCATCAGGATCTGGCAGTCAAGCATGCTCTGGAAATGGTTGAAAATGGAGCGGATATTATTGATGTCGGGGGAGAATCAACCCGTCCGGGATTTGATCCGGTGCCTGAAGACGAAGAGCTGAAGCGTGTTCTTCCTGTCATTGAGGCGATATCAAAGGAAGTAGATGTTCCGATATCAATTGATACCTATAAAGCTGAAGTCGCCAGGCAGGCCATTGGAGCCGGGGCTCATATTATCAATGATGTCTGGGGTGCCAAAGCGGATCCTCAGATGGCTTCAGTCGCAGCGGAAACGGAAGCGCCGATTATCTTAATGCATAACCGCAAAGATATGGAATACACTTCATTTTTCCGTGATGTCCTGAATGACCTGTATGAAAGCATCACGCTTGTAAAGTCAGCCGGTGTTAAGGACGAGAAGATTATCCTTGACCCGGGCATCGGTTTTGCCAAAGACTTAAATTATAACCTGCAAATGATGAGAGATTTGGACAAGCTTGTTGCCATTGGGTATCCCGTGCTGCTTGGAACATCGAAAAAGCGGATGATTGGAACCATCCTGGACCTTCCGGTAGAAGAAAGAACGGAAGGAACAGGGGCCACAGTTTGCTACGGCATCCAAAAAGGATGTCAGATGATCCGCATCCATGATGTAAAGGAAATGAGCCGAATGGCTAAAATGATGGACGCTTTAATGGGAAAAGGTGAATACAATGGATAAAATCTATGTAAACCGAATGGAGTTTTATGGCTACCACGGTGTTTTTCAGGAAGAGACGAGGCTTGGCCAGCGCTTTGCTGTGGACCTTACCGTGGAAGCAGATCTGAAAAAAGCCGGGGAGACAGATAATCTTGATGACTCCATTAACTATGGCGAGCTGTATGCAGTCTGCAAAGAGGTTGTGGAAGGAAAGCCTTATAAGCTGGTTGAAGCTGTAGCAGAAAAGCTGGCGGCAGAACTTCTTTCGCGTTTTCCGCTGATTCTGCAGCTGACTGTCAAAGTAATCAAGCCTGATCCGCCCATTCCTGGCCACTATCAATCAGTTGCTGTTGAAATTACGAGAGGCAGATCATGAAGAATACCGCTTTTATTGCACTCGGCTCAAATATCGGCAGCCGGTTTGAACACTTGAAGGAAGCCATTGAGCTGATTGATCAGCTTCCGGATACCCAAGTGGTAAATACTTCATCTATTTACGAAACCGACCCGGTTGGGTATGAAGATCAAGAACAATTCTTAAATATGGCGATCCAAATTTCTACACGATTAGATCCTTTTGAATTGCTGGATGCATGCCTTGATATAGAATTAAAACTTGGGAGAAAAAGGGAAATCCATTGGGGCCCCCGGACAATAGACCTTGACATTTTGCTGTATAATCACGAAAATATTGAAACAGAGAAGCTTATTGTTCCTCATCCTCGGATGCATGAAAGAGCATTTGTCCTTGTTCCTCTTTTAGAGGTTGATTCCAGCATCAGGCTTCCGAAGATGGAGAGGCCCTTAATTTCAATACTGGAAGATATACCTGACAGAGAGGGAGTACGGATATGGAAGCAGAAAAATGGGGAAGACGTATTCGCGCTTTTCGAAAGTTAAAAGGATTTACGCAAGAAGGATTTGCGAGAGAGCTGGGTGTATCGGTTTCGATATTAGGTGAAATTGAAAGAGGAAACCGCATGCCTGCACCGGCTTTAATTGAGCAGATCGCACTGGCGCTTAACGTAACACAGGAAGAATTGGCTCCCAGGCAGGAGCACGAATAATATATACGTTTGAATGATTTAAAAGGAGGTGCAATCATGTTCAAAATTGGAGATATCGAGCTGAAAAACCGTGTTGTACTGGCTCCGATGGCCGGAGTGTGCAACTCGGCTTTCCGTCTGACTGTAAAAGAATTCGGTGCCGGTCTCGTATGTGCTGAGATGGTCAGCGACAAAGGCATTGTCACTAAAAACGAAAAAACCATGAACATGCTCTATATTGATGAAAGAGAAAAGCCGCTAAGCCTGCAGATTTTCGGAGGCGAAAAAGAAACGCTTGTAGAAGCGGCGAAATTTGTAGATAAAAATACAAATGCAGATATCATCGACATTAACATGGGATGCCCTGTCCCTAAAATCACCAAATGTGATGCAGGTGCCAAGTGGCTCCTTGACCCGGATAAAATTTATGAAATGGTTTCGGTTGTAACGGACGCTGTTGAAAAGCCTGTTACTGTGAAAATGCGCATGGGCTGGGATGAAGATCACATTTATGCTGTAAGAAACGCTCAAGCTGTTGAACGCGCAGGCGGTAAAGCTGTAGCCCTTCACGGACGTACGCGTGTCCAAATGTATGAAGGGAAAGCGAACTGGGATATCATCCGCGAAGTGAAGCAGAGCATTAACATTCCGCTTATCGGAAATGGTGATGTGCAGACACCGGAGGATGCCAAGCGCATGCTGGACGAAACAGGCTGTGACGGTGTCATGATCGGGCGTGCTGCACTAGGAAACCCATGGATGATTTACCGCACAGTCAAATACCTTGAGACAGGTGAATTAATGGATGAGCCTTCTGTGCGCGAGAAGATTGATGTGTGCATTCTTCACCTCGACCGCCTGATTTCATTAAAAGGCGAATTTATCGCTGTCCGTGAAATGAGAAAGCATACAGCGTGGTACCTTAAAGGTATCCGCGGCAATGCGAAAGTCCGCAATGCGGTCAACGAATGTGATACGAGAGAAGATCTTGTTACATTGCTGAACGCTTTAGTGATCGATGCAGAAGAAAAGGAAAGAAGCCAGATACAGGCAGGATAAGCTGCGTAAAGTTTGACAGGCAGTCTTTCTTTGCCTATAATACTTTTGATAAAAGGAAACTGCCAGTGCATGAACTGGCAGTTTTTATTCTATTTAAATATTTAGGATGTCTGATTTACTCACTTTGTGTAAAATAATAGAGATATACATTTTTGAAGGATCGCAGAATTGTGCGTACATAAAAAGATTTACAAAATGGAGATGATTTCAGTGAGCCAGAGTCATGAAGAATTAAATGACCAGTTAAAAGTAAGACGCGAGAAAATGAACAGCTTGCGCGAACAGGGAATGGATCCTTTCGGGAAACGTTTCGACCGTTCACACCAAAGCAAAGAATTAATAGAACAGTACGGTGAGCTTGAAAAAGAAGAAATTGAAGAAAAGAATGTTTCTGTCACGCTGGCAGGCCGTATTATGACAAAGCGCGGAAAAGGGAAAGCTGGATTCGCTCATATACAAGATCTATCAGGACAAATTCAAATCTACATCCGCAAAGATGCAGTTGGGGAAGAGAACTATGCAATCTTCGAATCTGCCGACCTGGGAGATATCATTGGGGTCAGCGGTACGCTCTTTAAAACAAAGGTAGGCGAATTGTCTGTTAAAGCGCAGGAATTTGACCTTCTGACAAAATCCCTGCGTCCTCTTCCGGATAAGTTCCACGGTCTTAAAGACGTTGAGCAGCGTTACCGCCAGCGTTACCTGGATCTAATTATGAGTGAGGAAAGCAAACAGACTTTCATCACGAGAAGCCGCATTATCCAATCCATGCGCCGCTACCTTGACAGCCATGGCTACCTTGAAGTTGAAACACCTATGATGCATTCCATTGCAGGGGGAGCATCTGCACGACCATTTATCACTCATCATAATGCGCTGGATATGGAACTTTATATGCGTATCGCGATTGAGCTTCACCTGAAGCGCCTGATTGTAGGCGGCCTTGAAAAAGTGTATGAAATTGGCCGGGTATTCCGTAATGAAGGTGTATCTACACGGCACAATCCTGAATTCACTATGATTGAATTGTACGAAGCTTATGCTGACTATAGAGATATCATGAGCCTGACAGAAAACCTTATTGCCCACATTGCCCAAGAAGTTCTTGGAACAACTTCTGTGCAATACGGCGAGTATGAAGTGGATCTTAAGCCTGAATGGAAAAGGCTTCATATGGTAGATGCCATTAAGGAATATACAGGGGTAGACTTTTGGAAAGAAACAAGCAAGGAAGAAGCGCAGCAGCTAGCCAAAGAACACGGTGTTGAAATCAAAGACAATATGGAGTATGGACATATTGTTAACGAATTCTTCGAGCAGAAGGTTGAAGAGAAATTAATTCAGCCTACATTCATCTATGGCCATCCTGTCGAGATTTCACCGCTTGCGAAGAAAAATGAAGAAGATCCACGCTTTACTGATCGATTTGAATTATTCATTGTAGCTCGAGAGCATGCGAATGCTTTCACTGAGCTGAATGATCCGATTGACCAGCGCGAGCGTTTTGAAGCACAGCTTAAAGAACGTGAAGAGGGCAATGATGAAGCTCATATGATGGATGACGACTTCATTGAAGCTCTTGAATACGGCATGCCGCCAACTGGAGGACTTGGCATCGGAATCGACCGCCTTGTTATGCTGCTGACAAACTCCCCTTCTATTAGAGATGTTCTGTTATTCCCGTTAATGCGCCATCGTTAAAATTGATAAAATCAAGGCAGAGTACAGTACGTGCTCTGTCTTTTTTTGTTTTATATAAAGGATTTGGGGACGTAAAATCTGCATAAATGATACTTTTTCCCGAGCAGAATAATGGGAATATTTTTTCTTTCTTTTTTGCGGATAAAAAAGAAAAAAACATATTGCATGTTGTCCTGCAAGGTGATATATTTATATTCGTTGCTGCGAGACAGCGACTTACAAAAAAGATTTTAAAAAAAGTTATTGACTCAGATGGTTGAATCTGATAAGATAATAAAGTCGCCTTTGAGCGGCGGATTGATCTTTGAAAACTGAACGAACAAAAACGTCAACGTTAATTCTTTAGTCTTTTTTGAAAAGACAAC
>CAKQBC010000047.1 GCA_934215995.1 uncultured Bacillus sp.
CACAGTGCCTGAATAATCCCTAATTTTAAGCAACTGGTGTTAAGTGGATCCGTATGAAGGGGCTAACAGGCTAATGCTGGCGATGTGGAGCTTGATCATTTTCCCAGGCTAGTGATGGAATGAAAGCAACAGCATAATGCCTTTCATGCCAAAGTACACGCCGAAACCCAAAAGCGACAGGCCGGATATGACGGAAATGCCTTTCAGCATCTTCATGCTCAGGAATTTCCTGAAGCCGCTCGTCAAAGAAGCCATGAACAAATCCCAGATGGTCAGCCCGAGAAAAATCATGCAGCTATAGATGAGCAAAGAGCCTGTCCCTTCAGTCTGTGCAGTTTGAGCGAGAACAGAGCCATATATGCCAAGCCAAAATAAAATCGATAAGGGACTTGTGATTGACATGATGAAGCCTACTAAAAAAGAACGCAGCAATGATTCTTTCGACCGGTAAGAGGATATAGCCACTTTATCCATTTTCAGGATACTCTCAAAGCCTGTGTATAATAAAATGAATGCGCCAAACAGCCAGAGGAAAATTTGGATAATCGGGACTGTCAGGAATTGATTCAGCCCTAAATACACAATGAGCATGAAACATCCATCGGCAATCATCGAACCTGCCCCGACAATCCAGGCATGCCAAAATCCATTTTTGATCCCTTTATCGATCCTGGCCGAATTCACCGGGCCGATCGGTGCGGCTAAACTTAAACCCAAAACGATATAACCTGCCAAGATGCTGATACTGATTGTCTACCCCTCCCTGCCTAAAAGCGTTCTTCTATACTTATGTACAGGCTCCTCCTTATCAGAACATTTTTTTGCCTTCTTGAAATTCCATTACATGGGGTGCGATTCCGTACATCTATCATTAAAGGGGAACGGCAGTATATGTGGGATGGGGATTGAGGTGAGAAAAATCCCGACTGATTAAAAACGTCCTTTATAGTAATAATCCCTTCTGAATAGGAAACAAATAATGTGTAGGAAGGAGATTATACGAATGGTTTTTAAAAAGTATTTAACAGGACTGGCTACTCTGCTTGCAATGTTCATTATTTTGAACGCTACAGACTCTGTTGGCGTATATGCCAAATCCGGTTCCTTGATGCGGCCTATGGAGACGAGACAAGATATAGTGATCGAGTTGAAAGACGATTTCTTTAATCCGAAAGTCATAACGGTTTCCAGCGGAAAAGCAACAACATTAGTATTGAAAAACAAGGGTAAGAAAGAACATACTTTCACAGTGGAACAGCTCGGAATCGACGCCGAAGTTCAGCCCGGAAAAGATAAAACCATTTCTGTAAAACCGATAAAACGAGGGACATATGAACTGATATGTCGGTACCATTTCAATGAAGGCATGGTTGGAAAAGTAATTGTTAATTAAAAGACCAAGCTATCTGAACCGCCTTATAAAAGTTAGGATCCAATCTAACGTTTATGGGGCGATTTTTGTAAAAAGAAAACCCTAGGCTAGGCCTAGGGTTCCGTGATGAAAATATTTGATGGATAAAAAAGAGCGTTGCTTTTCTAATCTTAGCCGTTTCAGGAACTGAATCCGAGTGAAAAACAGCCCGTTGAATTATTTAGATTAGTAAGGATTGAGATACTTCTCTGTACTCCTCCCAGTTTTATTATAACACCTAAAAAATGGTAAAAACAGACTTTTTATTAACATTTCTTCTTGTTATCATCAATAACACTATAGGGGTGGGAGTGATGCACTGTGGGTACTTATGTGCTCGGTTTTCAGGAAATAGACAGAACACAGCTGTTGCTCGTTGGCGGAAAAGGCCTCCATTTAGGTGAATTAGCAAAAATGGAAGGAATACAGGTGCCCGATGGCTTTTGTGTCACAACAGCGGCATTTCAAAAAGCCATTGGGCAAAACGAAGGATTACACGCCTTAATGGACTGTCTGGCTGTGCTTACAGCCGAAGATCGGGACCGCATTGGTGAAGTTTGCACGAAAATACGGCAAACCATTATGGAAGCAGATATTCCTTCCACTGTTGTGGAAGAGGTTGGCCGCTATCTTTCCCGGCTTGGTGAAAAATATGCTTATGCAGTACGATCCAGTGCCACTGCAGAAGATTTGCCTTTTACCTCATTTGCCGGCCAGCAAGACAGCTATCTGAATGTTATCGGTAAAGAAGCCATCTTGCAGCATATCGGCAAATGCTGGACGTCCCTATTCACGGAGCGCGCAGTGATCTACCGCATGCGAAATGGAATTGATCACAGACAGGTTTTTATATCCGTTGTCGTGCAACGGATGGTTTTCCCGAATGCTTCAGGGGTTATGTTTACGGCCGATCCGATAACGTCCAACCGAAAGCTGCTCTCTATCGATGCCAGCTTTGGGCTGGGGGAGGCGATTGTATCCGGGCTTGTATCTGCCGACTGTTATAAAGTCCGGGAAGGCAAGGTTGTCGATAAAAGGATAGCGACCAAAAAATGCGCTGTCTTTGACAAGAAAGAAGGGGGGACTGAAAAACGGCAGATTGAAACGGATAAGCAGGGTCTGCAAACACTGACAGAACAGCAAGTGATGGAGCTGGCACGTATCGGCAGGGTGATTGAAGCACACTTCGGCGGGCCGCAGGATATCGAATGGTGTTTAGCTGATGAAGTATTTTATATTGTCCAGAGCCGGCCAATCACCACCTTGTTCCCCATCCCTGAAAATGCTGGGTCCGAAGAAAATCATGTATATGTATCTGTCGGCCATCAACAAATGATGACCGATCCTATCAAACCTCTGGGCCTGTCTTTTTATCTGTTAACAACTCCGGCACCCATGCGCCATGCCGGGGGAAGGCTGTTTGTAGATGTAACGCAAAATCTCGCTTCTCCTGCCGGCAGGGAAGTGTTGCTGAATACGCTTGGACAATCGGACCCTCTTATTAAAGATGCTCTTATGGCTATACTTAATCGGGGCGATATTATAAAAGTGTCGGGGAAGGACTGTTCCGGAAGGCTAGCACACACGAACGGGAACCCGGCTATGCAGTCTGCAGGATTCCAAGCCGATGCCAAAAACGGGGCGGCAATCTTTGCCGATTTGATGGAAAGAAGCCAGGCATCGATTGACAGGGCCAATGAGAGCATCAGAGCAAAGTCAGGTGCGGAACTGTTTGATTTTATTCTGGAGGATATCGTGCAATTGCAGAAGCACGTCTTATTTGAACCGAAAAGCATGGGAGTAATTATGGCGGCAATGGATGCCGCTAAGTGGATTAATGAAAAAATGGATGAGTGGCTGGGCGAAACGAATGCAGCGGATACACTTTCTCAATCTGTACAGAATAATATCACTTCGGAAATGGGCTTGGCTCTCCTGGATGTCGCAGATCAGATTCGTCCATATCCCGAAGTGGTTAAGTATCTGAAGGGCGTAAAAGATGACTCCTTTCTGGATGGGCTGGTTACAATTGATGGCGGCCAAAAAGCACATGGTGCAATCTCTGCCTATCTTAAAAAATACGGCATGCGATGCAGCGGGGAAATTGATATTACGAAGAGCCGATGGAGTGAAAAACCAGCCTCTCTTGTTCCCATGATTCTCAGTAACATTAAAAATTTCAAGCCGGAAGCAGGCAAGAGGAAATTCGATCAAGGGCTAAAGGAAGCGTTGGACAAAGAAAAAGAGTTGCTGGAGCGGTTGAAACAATTGCCCGATGGGGAGAAAAAAGCCGGGATGACGAAAGGAAAAATCCAGCTTCTCCGTACTTTTATGGGTTATCGCGAATATCCGAAATATGGGATGGTCAGTCGCTATTTTGTCTATAAGCAGGCATTGCTGAAAGAAGCGGAACGACTTGTAAAAGCCAATATCATTCATGAAACGGAAGATATATTTTATCTCTTTTTTGATGAACTCCGTGATGCCGTCCTCAAAAACAAAGTGGATTATCAATTGATCCGTGAACGAAAAGTCGAATACAAAGTATATGAAAAACTGGCTCCGCCGCGCGTGCTTACATCTGACGGTGAAATCATTGCCGGCGCATACAAAAGGGAGAACATTCCGGCCGCCGCACTGGCGGGCCTGCCTGTATCTTCCGGAGTGATAGAGGGGCGGGCGCGTGTCATCCTAAAGATGGAAGACGCAGACCTGGAAGAAGGGGACATATTAGTCACCACTTTCACCGATCCTAGCTGGACGCCGTTGTTTGTATCTGTAAAAGGCTTAGTCGCTGAGGTGGGAGGGCTGATGACCCATGGTGCTGTCATTGCACGCGAATATGGCTTGCCGGCCGTAATCGGCGTGGAAGATGCCACAAAACGAATAAAAGATGGGCAGCAAATCCGCGTGAATGGGACTGAAGGGTATATCGAAGTCCTGTAATTGTGAATGTATGGGGTTATGAACCAGTTTTGAAAACAAAAAGTTGGCCTTCTGTCAGGACAGGGGGCTATAGTTTTCTTTCTAGTAACGGGGCAGCACCATGTTAATGGGTGTTTTTTTGTTAACAGGCCCTATAGCAAAAGACGGATGAACAGGGGCATCTGATCAATCTGGACACATGATTGGAGATCACTTTATTAGGTTCTGAAAAGGAGAATAAAAAAATATAAGCAAACTTTTTGACGCATTACCCATGGGGGTATATTATTGGTTTATCATAACTTCATGAAGGAGGAACAAAGATTGGATTATGATGACAAATTAAAAAGCCGATTAAGAAGGATGGAAGGCCAATTGCGGGGGATATACCGCATGATGGAGGAAGGGCAGGATTGCAAGGATGTAATCACCCAGCTATCAGCGGTCCGTTCAGGAATCGAGAGGGCGATCGGGCTTGTGGTCAGCCAAAACTTGATTGAATGCGTGCGGGCGAATGAGCAGGATTCCGAGGAGATGAATGAACTGATCGGGGAAGCTGTTAATCTGCTTGTGAAAAGCCGCTAATCTGTAAGTCTATATTTTTTTACTAAAATAAATACCTATAGGGGTATGTGTATTCAGGAGGAACAATGGAACAGAAATCTACTAATATCATTTTATTCAGCGGGGACTACGATAAGGCAATGGCTGCGTATATTATAGCTAATGGGGCAGCTGCCTATGACCATGAGGTGACGATTTTCCACACTTTCTGGGGAATCAATGCATTGAGGAAACAGGAGCCTATGAATGTGAAAAAAGGCTTCCTTGAGAAAATGTTCGGGAAAATGATGCCAAGGGGCGCTGAAAAATTGGCGCTTTCAAATATGAACATGATGGGCATGGGACCAAAAATGATTAAGCATGTCATGAATAAACATAATGCACTCACTTTGACTGAGTTGATCGATATGGCGCGCGAACAGGATATTAAGCTTGTTTCCTGCACGATGACAATGGATCTGCTGGGACTTCAAAAAGAGGAACTGCTCGATGATGTCCATTATGCAGGTGTGGCTGCCTATCTTGCTGACGCAGAAAATGGAGCTGTGAACTTATTTATATAAAAGTTGATGATTAAACAAACAGGAAGGTGAGACAGATGAGGGAAATAGAAGCAAAAGAGGTCCAGGAGCGGTTAGAGGCAGGCGAACAATTGGATATAATTGATGTTCGCGAGCCGGAAGAGGTGGTGCAAGGCCATATAAAAGGAATTACCCATATACCGCTCGGTGAACTTCCTGAACGCATTGGGGAATTGGATTTCTCTAAGGAATACATCATGGTATGCCGTTCAAGCGCACGGAGCGGGCAAGCGACAGCTTATCTGGAGGCAAATGGGTATCAGGCAACGAATATGGCTGGCGGCATGCTCTCCTGGACTGGTGAAACAGTCAAAAATTTTTGATGATTATTATACCCCATACTGTATAGGAGGAACAAGGATGATAATAAAAGCAGATGTTCAATTGGATGCAAAAGGGCTTGCGTGCCCTATGCCGATTGTCCGGACAAAAAAAGCAATCAAAGATTTGGCTGAGGGGCAGGTATTGGAAATCGCTGCGACAGATAAGGGCTCGAAGGCGGATCTCGCTGCATGGGCTGAATCGACAGGACACCAGTATATAGGCACAAAAGAAGAAGGCGATGTCCTATACCATTATATCCGCAAGAGCGGTGGGGACGGTGAAGCAGAAAAGCCGTTTGGACAGACAGTCACAAATGAAGAGCTCCAGTCGCGTGATGGAATCATTCTCGATGTCAGGGAGGAAGCTGAATATGCATTCGGACACGTTCCGGGAGCAAAATCCATCTCTCTTGGCGAACTGGAGGAAAGAATGGGCGAGCTGAATCGAAATGAGGAAATCTACGTGATTTGCCGTACAGGCAGGCGCAGTGAGCTTGCTGCCCATAAGCTTGCCGCAAATGGTTTCTCAAAAGTATATAACGTTTTGCCAGGCATGAAAGAATGGAACGGAGACGTAAGCAAAGATACCGAAAAATAAGGAAATGGGAGGAATTTTAATAATGGAAATCACAAAATGGACGGCTGCAGATGTAGCTCGCTATGTCATAGAAGATAAAGATTTGTTTGTTTTGGATGTACGGAACAAAGATGCATTTGCCGATTGGAAAATTGAAGGGAAACATTTCGAGTATTTGAATGTTCCATATTTTGATTTATTGGACGGTGTTGAAGAAATCCTTCCGCAAATTCCGGAAAACAAGGATTTGCTGGTTGTATGCGCGAAAGAAGGATCATCGGTCATGGTCGCGGAAATGCTTGCGGAGGCAGGACGCAGGGCAGCTTACCTGGAAGGGGGCATGAAGGCATGGAGCATGCATCTTGAACCTGTTAAGGTAGGCGATCTGGAAGGCGGAGGAGAGCTGTACCAATTTGTCCGTCTCGGCAAAGGCTGTCTTTCCTATATGGCGATTTCTGGCGGGGAAGCCGCCATTATTGATGCGGTCCGGTTCACGGATGTGTTCATAGACTTTGCTGAGAAAAAAGGTGTCGCGATTAAGCATGTGTTTGATACGCACTTGCATGCCGATCATATTTCCGGAGGGCGGCATATTGCCGGAGAGACAGGCGCCGCTTATTATCTCCCTCCTCAAGATGCTGAGGAAGTCGTCTTTGACTACATTCCTTTAACAGATGGTTTATCGGTTGCTCTTGGTACAGCCGACATTGAAGTGAGAGCTGTTTATTCGCCGGGACACACAATCGGTTCCACATCCTTTGTTGTCGGAGGACGCTATTTGCTGACGGGTGACATCTTGTTCATCGATTCCATCGGCCGCCCGGATTTAGCCGGCTTGGCGGAGGATTGGGTGGCAGATTTGCGTGATACACTCTATGATCGCTACCGAATGCTCGCTGAGGACTTGATTGTCCTGCCTGCCCATTTCATGATCATGGATGAAGTCAATGGGGATGGGACTGTTGCAAAACGGTTCGGAGATCTGCTGGCGGAGAATCACGGCCTGAATATCGAGGATGAATCCGAATTCCGCAGGACGGTCACAGAAAACCTGCCACCGCAGCCTAACGCGTACCAGCAAATTCGGCAAGTGAACATGGGGAAAATCACCCCTGAACAAGAAGAACAAACGGAAATGGAAATCGGCCCAAACCGCTGTGCGGTCCGCTGAATCAAATCGATAAAAGGAGAGAATAAATGATGAATGTAGCAAAGACAGTAGATGCAAAAGGATTGGCATGCCCGATGCCGATCGTACGGACTAAGAAGGAAATAGGAACAATCCAATCCGGTGAGGTGCTTGAAGTGCTTGCTACGGATAAAGGTGCCTTGAATGATTTTGCCGCTTGGGCCAAATCAGGCGGGCATACGATCCTCGAGCAAAAAGAAGAAGCCGGAGTGCTGACATTCTATATTCAAAAAGCGTAGGAATATGGCGGGCCTCCATCACTGGAAGCCCGCATTTTTTTGAAGAACCAGAAGAGAAAATGCAGGGACTATTAATCCCGAAAATGCTCTGTTCCAGCGCCAAACGGCTGTATACTCGGGCTTCTCTGCGAATGGGCAATTCATTTATTCAGTTTAGCCGCTTTGAGTCCATATGTTGCCATACGGGCGTTTGCAGTTTGTTTTTAGGAAAGGGGAAGGGAAAATGGATTTACTTTTTATTGCTGTGATTTTTGCGATAGGTTTCATCGGCTCGTTCATTTCAGGTATGCTCGGCGTTGGGGGATCGATCATCAAATATCCGCTGCTTTTATATATCCCGCCAATGTTCGGCCTTGCTGCCTTTAGTGCACATGAGGTATCAGGCATTAGCGCAGTTCAAGTTTTATTTGCCGCTTTAGCCGGCGTATGGGCTTACCGTAAGGGAGGATATTTGAACAAGCAGCTCATTATGTATATGGGTGCTTCTATCCTGGCAGGAAGCTTCATCGGAAGCTACGGCTCGCTCTTTTTATCAGAGGAGGCAGTCAATATCGTATATGGCGTGCTTGCAGTTATTGCGGCAGTCATGATGTTTATTCCAAAGAAGCAAATTGATGATAAGCCTTTATCTGAAGTTACGTTCAATAAACCGCTTGCCGCCATCCTTGCTTTCATTGTCGGAATTGCCTCCGGGATTGTCGGCGCAGCCGGCGGATTCATGCTTGTGCCGCTTATGCTCGTTGTCCTGAAGATTCCTACGAGAATGACGATTGCAACAAGCCTTGCAGTAACACTGATTTCTTCGATAGGCGGAAGCGCAGGGAAGCTTTTGACGGGGCAAGTAGATTATGGTCCTGCCATCGTTATGATCATAGCAAGTGTCATAGCGGCGCCGATTGGGGCGAAGGCAGGCAAGGGGATGAATACGAAATTGCTTCAGTTCATCCTCGCCGTCCTGATTGCGGCTACGGCCATTAAGATTTGGATTGATCTTATGCTGTGAGGATGGCGAAACAGCGGCTTATATAAAATTGCGGACAGCATCCGGCCGGATGCTGTCCACTGTTTTCAGGATTACTTTTTCATTTTGGATGTGGTCGGCTGGAGTGTTTCTCTCATCCATTTCTTTTCTTTTAAGCGTTCCTATCTAAATAAGGGATTATTTCATAACAGGGAGCTATCCCAAATCAGTTAATATTTTGGCCGCTTCATGGTTGCTGCTATTAGCTATTCATATATGCAGAAATTAACGTTTGTCCCTGTATATCTTTTTGGTCTCCTGTAAAATGAATCAGTATATATTGATGTTTAAAATAATCAGAAATTTTCAAAAATAAGTATTGCATACAAGAAAGATTTAATTTAATATTTAAAATACGTATTTAAAGCCGAGTAAACAAATTAGAATTAAAGGGATTGATTTGTATGGCAAATAAACAATTTCACTTTGGCGCGATGATTCATGGCGTTGGCGGGCATATGTCTCTTTGGAGGCATCCGGAAATTGAACCATCACAAAGTGTCAGTTTATCTTATTATGTGCAGCAGGCTCAAGTAGCTGAAATAGGGTTGTTCGATACCGTATTTATTGCTGATGGGCTGTATATCCATGAAAATTCTTTGCCTCACTTTTTAAATCGGTTTGAACCGATTACGATTCTTTCTGCGCTTGCAATGGCGACTGAAAAAGTCGGTTTAGTAGGCACTATTTCAACGTCTTACAGTGAACCCTTTACGGTAGCACGCCAATTGGCTTCTTTAGATTTAATAAGCAATGGCCGGGCCGGATGGAATGTTGTTACGACACCATTGGAGAATACAGCTCTAAACTACAGCAAAACCATTGAGGAACATCCGAAACATGGAGAACGCTATGAGATTGCAAAAGAATACTTAGATGTTGTGCATGGGTTATGGAACTCCTGGGAAGAAGATGCATTCATATATGACGTTGAAAACGACCGATTTTTCGATTCCTCCAAAATGCATACTTTAAATCATGAGGGCAAGTATTTCTCCGTTAGGGGACCGCTGAATATCCAAAGGTCGAAACAAGGGGAGCCTATCATTTTTCAGGCGGGTTCGTCACCAGCCGGAATTGCATTTGCCGGACGTGAGGCAGAAGTAATTTTTGCCAATGCCGTGTCGATTGAGGAGAATAAAAAGCTTACGCAAAAAATGAAACAGGCAGCTATAGATAATGGACGAAACCCTGAGCAATTGCTTGTGATGCCGGGTATTTCCCCAATTATCGGCCAAACAAGAGAAGAGGCCGAGCAAAAGTACAGGGAAGTAGCCCAATTGGTGTCCGCTGAGAAAGCGATTGCCTTCTTGGGGAGATATTTCGATCATCATGACTTTTCGCAATACAATCTGCATGACCCGTTTCCTGAGCTTGGGGACATTGGCCGCAATAGTTTCCAATCAGTGACGGACCGTATAAAACGATACGCCAAGGAGGAAAAATTGACCTTGTATGAAGTGGCAATCCGGGAGGCAACACCGAAAGGGGCTTTTATCGGTACGGCCGAAGATATTGCGGATGAAGTTACTAGGTGGGTGGAGGCAGGTGCGGCAGATGGGTTTATGATCTTGCCGGATATCCCGCGTGCATTGGAAAATTTTGTTGAGCACGTCATACCGATTCTTCAAGAGCGCGGCCATTATAAGCTCAATTATGAAACAGATACTTTGCGTGAGCATCTGGGGCTGCCGAATAAACCCAGCAGATATAAGAATGTCTCAGTATAACGCAAGGGGAGATAATGATGATCAAACTGGAAAACATCCATAAATCGTTTGGGAAAAATGAAGTGTTAAAAGGAATTGATTTAGAAGTCCGCAAAGGCGACATTATTTCCATATTAGGGCCCAGCGGCTCGGGAAAGACAACATTGCTGCGAAGCATCAACTTTCTGGATAAGGCGACGAGCGGTACAGTGACCATCGATAATCTGTCCCTTGATGCCGCGAATGCCTCGAAAAAAAGTATCATTGAACTCCGCAAAAAGACGGGGATGGTATTCCAGAACTACAACTTGTTCCAGCATAAAACAGTGCTTGAGAACGTAATTGAAGGCCCGGTCATCGTTCAGAAGCGGAGCATCGATGAAGCGAAAGAGCTGGCATATGCGCTTTTGGAAAAAGTGGGCTTATCGCATAAAGCAGATGCTTACCCGAGTTCATTATCCGGCGGACAGCAGCAGCGTGTTGGAATTGCCCGTGCATTAGCCATGAATCCGCAGGTACTGTTGTTGGATGAACCTACATCAGCATTAGATCCCATTTCTACTAATAAAATGGAAGAGCTTATGGTTGAATTAAAAAAACAATATACAGTTGTAATTGTTACTCATAATATGCAACAAGCAGGTAGAATTGCTGATAAGACTGCATTTTTCTTATCTGGAGAAGTTGTTGAATATGGAAATACAGAAGACATATTTTACAGACCAAGAGATAAGAGAACAGAAGATTATATAACAGGAAGATTTGGATAAAATATCAGGAGGATATGCTATATGACAAGAAATATTTTAG
>CAKQBC010000048.1 GCA_934215995.1 uncultured Bacillus sp.
CTATCAGCTTGACTGTTTCTTCTTTTTCGTCCGCCTTCCTCTTGGCAGCTTCCTCAAGCTGCTGTTCGCCGCTGTCATTCGTTTCCATATCGGTGAACAGGAGCGCAATATCTTCATTCGCTTCCGATTTCCGCTCTTCCCACGCCTTCAGGTCCCGTTTTGTCCGGTCGTATTTCTCTTGGATGTTTTGAAGTTTTGCCTTCTCGGAGGCATACTTGACTTTCCATTCATTCAATTCTTTTGAAATCGTCTCTTTATTTGACTGCTGCAGCGTTTTTTCGTTTGATAACTGGTCGATTTTTTCCTTGCGGGCGGTAAGCTGCTGCTGGCATTCCTCCAAGTAGGAAGCGAGCTCTTCGATCCTTTTTTGCTTTTGCTCCAATTCCTCAGCCAAACCTGACTTTTCCATATCATACAGGGCAAGCCTGTCATTCATATTGCGTTCCTCGATTTCGATTTCACGCAGCTCGCTTTTTACTGTTTGTTCTTTCAGGCGCAAATCTTCCTGGGCTGCACGTGCAGATTCCTGCTCTGCAGTCATTATTGCAATTTCGGCTTTAATATCCTTAACTTCGCGCTCCAGGCTTGCCGTCTTTTCTTCCATCACAGGCAATTTGGATACAAGGTCGTCCAGTTCGGTCTTTCTTGAAAGCAAGGAATAATTCTTCCCTTTTGTCGCTCCCCCGGTCATGCTTCCGCCAGGATTGACGACATCCCCTTCAAGAGTGACGAAGCGGTAGCGGTACCCCATATTCCTAGCCAGTTCGTTGGCGCCCTTCAAGTCATTTGTAATGATGACAGTCCCAAGCAGGTTTGATGCAATCGATGCGTATTTTTGGTCATAGGCGATCAATTCCGATGCTACCCCGATAAACGATGGGTGATTAGAAACCGAGGCAATCTGCGCAGAAGGAATTGTCCTTTCCTTAATGACAGACAGCGGCAGAAAGGTTGCCCTGCCGAACGAATTCAGCTTCAGGAACTGAATGGCCTTCCTCGCGTGCTCTTCTTCCCTGACAACGATATGCTGCGCAGCAGCCCCCAGCGCTGTTTCAATCGCTGTATTGTATTCTTTCGGAACAGAGATGAGTTCTGCGACAGCACCTTCTATGCCATTCAGGTCCTTGGATTTAAGAACCTCCTTTACGCCTTGGAAGAAGCCGGCATATTCATCTTCCATCCCTTGAAGAATATCGATTCTCGACTTGCACTGCTGGACAAACTGATACGCTTTATACAGTTTCGACTCTTTTTGGTCGTATTCCGCCTGAAGCTTATCGAGCTTCGCTTTCCGCTCTAGAAAACCGGCAGCCGCTGAATCAATTTTATTTTTTGCTTCTTCGAGCCGTGCAGACAATTCTTCGCGCTTCCCGTGGATTTCGGACCGTTTTGACAGGAAGCTCTCATTATCCTGGTCGAGCCTCGCGCTTCTGTGCCTGATTTGCTCCAGCTGCTGGATCAGCATCCTGTTTTCATTATTAGCGGCAGCCTGTTCATTCAGCATTTCGATATAGTCGCTTTTCAGCGTTTCGATTTCTTCTTCGATTCCTTCAGAGCATGCGGCGAGAAGCGTTTCATTTTCAGAAAGCTTCTCTTTTATCTCGGAAACGGCAGTTAAAGCCAACTGGAGGTTTTTCTCCAATTCCTGCTCTTCTTTAGCCAGTTCGTCGATATGTTTTTGTGCTTCTGTAATCGTATGCTGCAATTGCTGTTTGCTTAGCGAAGCATTCTTCTTTCTTTCGAGAAGGACGTTTTTGCGGCCTTCCAATTTTTCAAGCTCCTCCGTTGTCGTCAACAATACATCCTGGAGGTCGCTTACAGATTCATCAAGTGCAGTAGATTCATCGCGCATTTTGGCGATTTCCGCTTCTTTCACCTGCAAGCCGGAAGCAATCTTCTCTTCGGCCTGCTTATGCTCTGCATGGAGCCTTGAAAGCTCTTGCCAATTTTCATGCAGGCTTTCTATTTCATGGACAGTCAGGGCCACTTCATATTCTTGCAGCTCTTCCTTTTTCTCCAGATAATCTTTTGCGATCGATGCCTGGATTTTAAGCGGTTCTACCTGGCCTTCCAGTTCATACAGGATGTCCTGTACACGGTTCAGGTTTTCCTGGGTTTCTGTCAATTTTTGAGACGCTTTCCTTTTGCGGGTCTTATACTTCAGCACCCCTGCTGCCTCTTCGAAGATGATCCTTCTTTCTTCCGCCTTGCTGCTCAGGATTTCCTCGACTTTCCCCTGGCTGATGATGGAGAAAGCTTCCCGCCCGAGGCCTGAATCCATGAACAGGTCCACTATGTCTTTCAGGCGGCATGCCTGCTTATTGATAAAAAACTCACTTTCACCGGAACGGAACACCCTTCTGGTGATGCTTACTTCATGATAATCAATCGGCAAAAAGCCGTCATCATTATCCAAAGTGAGGATGACCTCAGCAAAGTTTAGGGATTTCCTTGAATCACTTCCGGCAAAGATGATATCTTCCATCTTTCCTCCGCGGAGCGACCTGGCAGATTGTTCCCCGAGCACCCAGCGAATGGCATCGGTGATGTTGCTTTTGCCGCTGCCGTTCGGGCCGACCACTGCTGTGACCCCTTTCACAAAATCCATTGATATTCTTTCAGCAAACGATTTAAATCCTATTATATCTAAACGTTTGAGGAACATGTGATTTCCTCCTTTTATGTGTGCTTTAATTCTTTTTCGATGATTTTAAATGCCCTAGCGCCTGCTGTGCCGCATGCTGTTCCGCTTCTTTCTTAGACCGGCCGACACCGGTGCCCATGATTTCGCCATTTAAAGAAACATGGGAAACAAACTCTTTGTTATGAGCTGGCCCCTTTTCGAGATGTATCTTATATTCCAGTACGCCTGCCGCATCTCTTTGCACTAATTCCTGCAGCTGGCTCTTGTAATCCATCACATGAGAAAAAGCACCTTCATCAATTTTAGGGAATACAGTTTTTCGCAAAAATTCATAAACAGTCTCCAAGCCCTGGTCCAGATAAAGGGCGCCGATAAATGCCTCGAAGACATCCGCCAAAAGGGCAGGACGCTCCCTTCCACCTGTCTGCTCCTCCCCTTTTCCGAGAAGAACCAGCTCACCGAAGGACATTGCATTGGCAAAAGTGACAAGAGAAGGTTCGCACACAATGGCCGCGCGAAGTTTCGTCAACTCACCCTCACTCATCATCGGAAACTTTTTGTACAGATATTGCGAAACTGTCAGCTCCAAAACCGCGTCCCCTAAAAACTCAAGCCTTTCATTATCTTCATACGGCTTGCGACGATGCTCATTCACATAAGATGAATGGGTGAAAGCCTGCTTCAGTATTCTTTCATTTAAAAAATGGATTCCGATATTATCTTGAAAATCCTGAAATTTCGTATTCATATTAGGAGATCTCTTTTCTTTACTGTTCTTCCGCATAATATCCTCCGAACTAATATAGCTTGCAATTCATACTGATCAATTTTCGTCCCTAATCACTATTGAACAATATTTAGTATATAAAAACTTCGCCAAAAAAGAAAATAGTATTTGCCGTTCCGCCTATCCCCTGCAAAGGTGCCCGAACATGACGGATCCCGATACAAGAAAAAGCCAACCCTTATGGAAAGAGATGAAGCGCCAGGCACTGCAATCTCTTTCACACCCCAAGGGTCGGCTTCTATATGCTTTTCAATTCCATTACATATTGCTTTCTATGTAATTAACGGCGTCTCCTACCGTTGAGATTTTTTCTGCATCTTCGTCAGAGATCTCCATGCCGAACTCATCTTCAAGTTCCATGACAAGTTCAACAACATCAAGGGAATCAGCCCCTAGATCATCTTTAAAAGAAGCTTCAGGCTTAACTTCGGATTCCTCAACCTCAAGACGGTCAACGACGATTTTTGTGATGCGCTCTAAAACATCTGCCACCAAAATCACCTCCCTTCAAGTCATTATATTGCATTTCCAAGCGATAATAAATACGTTTTCTTAAAATTACGATACAAGCATCCGTATATGGATTCGGCACTTAAAGCTTTTGCGTACGGAGGAAGGGCGATATCCCTTATTATTCTTCATAAAAAGCATTCTAGCCGTTATGGCTTTATGTTTTGACAAAGGGGATGCCAGATTCTCCGTCCGCTTTACATCGCCATTCCGCCATCAACCGATAAGGTTTGCCCCGTCATATAGGAGCTGTCATCCGAAGCAAGGAAAGCCGCCACTTTCGCGATGTCCTCCGGATTCCCCAATCTTCCCAGCGGAATTTGGCTAAGCTGCTGATTCCGTACGTCCTCCGGAAGCTGGTCTGTCATATCCGTAGAAATGAAGCCCGGGGCGACAGCGTTGACGGTTATTCCCCTGGATGCGAGCTCCTTTGCCGCCGTTTTTGTAAAGCCGATTACGCCCGCTTTTGCGGCAACATAGTTAGCCTGTCCGGGGTTTCCGGTAATGCCGACAACACTCGCAACATTGATGATGCGCCCTTTCCTTTGTTTCATCATCGGCCTTGTAACGGCCTTCGTGCAAAGGAAAACGCCCTTCAGGTTTGTGTTGATGACCTGGTCCCACTCATCTTCCTTCATGCGCATCAGCAGATTGTCTTTTGTTATGCCTGCATTATTGACCAGAATATCTACCTTGCCGAATTCATCGATTGTCCTTTTAAGCATGGCAGCCACTGAGTCACTGTCTGAGACATCGCATTGGACGGCAAACGCCCTGCTCCCCGACGACAAAATCTCTTCAACGACCGATTTCGCTTTTTCTTCATTTCCAGAATAATTGACGACGACATCTGCGCCCTGATTTGCCAGTTCCAAAGCGATTGCCCGCCCGATTCCGCGCGAAGCACCTGTCACAATAGCAATCTGCCCCTTCAGTTTCACAATAATTCCCCCTTCAATTCCCTTACTGCAGCTTCGATTTCTTCTTCATTTGAAACAGATAATACCCTGACATCCCGGCTGATTTTCTTCATTAGGCCCGCCAGTACTTTTCCCGGCCCTATTTCGATGAATGTGTCTGCCCCGAGCCCGATCAATGTTTCAATGCACTGCTGCCAAAGGACTGGGGAATATAGCTGTTCAATCAATTTTTCCTGAAGCAAGGCTGCCTCCGTTACAGGCTCTGCACTGACATTCGATATAACAGGAATTCTGGCATCTTTCCACTCATAACGTGAAAAGGCAGCTTTCAGCTCCCCGGAGGCCGGCTCCATTAAAATTGAATGGAATGGACCGCTCACATCGAGAGGCAGCACCCTTTTGGCCCCGATTGACTTGCCTGCTTCCGCTATTCCCTTAACGCCTTCCGCTGTTCCGGATATAACAATTTGCCCCGGACAATTGATGTTTGCAAGCTGGACAGGCATGCCCTGTCCGGAAACCGTCCGGCAGAGTATTTCAAGCGCTTCCCGGTCTGCGCCCAACACAGCCGCCATTGTCCCTTTCCCTGCAGGCACTGCCTTCTCCATCAGTTCTCCCCTTTTCCGGACGATGGCAACAGCGTCTTCAAAGGAAAGGACGCCAGAAGCTACAAGCGCACTGTACTCGCCGAGGCTATGGCCGGCCACATAATCCGCTTTTATTCCGTGCCCTTCGACCCGGGACAGCAGGGCCGTACTGACTGTCAGGAGAGCCGGCTGGGCATTGTACGTTTTCGTCAGCTCTTCCTTCGGCCCTTCGAATATCAATCGGCTAAGATCGGTGTTCAACACTCTGTCCGCCGCTTCAAAATAAGCGACTGCCTCCGGGTATTGCCTGCTTAGCCCTAGTCCCATCCCCACTGACTGCGAGCCTTGCCCCGGAAAAATAAAAGCGGTTTTTGACATGTTTATTCCTCCCCTTTGTCTTCTCTCCCTTTTTCAGCGTTCATATATGCCTGTATTGTCGGCGCCACTTCGTGCTCCACCATGATTTTGGCCTGGCGCACTGCATTGAACAAGGCATTTGCATTTGATGAGCCATGCGCTTTAATGACCGGAGCCTTCAAGCCGAACAATCCGGCGCCCCCGTATTCCGAGTAGTCCATTTTATCTTTGATCACTTTCAGCTGCGGTTTCAGGACAGCAGCCGCCAGTTTGCTTTTCAGGTCAGCCATCATTGCACCTTTGATCATTTTGAACATGGAAAGGGCTGTTCCTTCAACTGTCTTAAGGACCATATTGCCCGTAAATCCATCCGTGACAATGACATCCGCGACATTATCCATAAGATCGCGGCTTTCGACGTTCCCGACAAAATGAATCGGTGCATCTTTGAGCAATTCATATGCGGCTTTAGTCAAGTCGGTGCCTTTTTTCTCTTCCGTACCGATATTCAGCAATCCAACCCGGGGCTTCTTGATCCCACGTACCTTTTCAGCATAGACAGAGCCCATGACAGCAAATTGCAGAAGATGCTCCGGCCTCGCTTCAGCATTCGCCCCTACATCAAGCAGGACAAACCCTTGTCCGTCCAATGTCGGCAGTGTCGGCGCCAATGCAGGCCTCTCTACCCCTTTGATTCTCCCTACCACAAATAATCCGGCTGCCATCAGGGCGCCTGTATTTCCTGCCGAAATGCAGGCATCCGCATTGCCGTCCGCCACCTGCTGGGCAGCCAAGACCATGGATGCCTGCTTTTTGCGTCTGACAGCCCGCACTGGTTCGTCTGTCGGAAGTATGACATCTTCCGTATGTATAATGGCAATATGGCTATGCCCTTCTGCAGGCAAATGTTTCTTGATTTCTGTTTCGTTCCCGACAAGTACGATCTCCAGATCCGGGAATTCCCTGACGGCTTTAACCGCACCTTCCACTATTTCCTTTGGAGCGTTGTCGCCGCCCATGGCATCAATTGCGATTCTCATTGTAGTCTTCATCCTTTTTCTCTGTATTCGATCTGTACATTTCAAAATGGCCCTTGAACACCAGGTCCTTCTGCACATAGCTGCATACTTCGACAGACGACCTGTTCGCAGGTGTATTCTCTTTATCTACCTTCGCTTTGGCGATCACTCTCTCCCCGGCTTTGACAGGGCGGGTGAACACGATATTCGCTTTAGCGGTGAGTGTGAATTCTTCATTCATGACCGCTACCGCAAGCGAGTTGGCCTGTGCAAACAGGTGGTGCCCTCGTGCGATCCCATTGCGGGTAAAAACATGTTCTTCTTTGACATCAAATATGGATATCGCGCTTTCATCAAGCTGTATATCTATTATATCGCCGATAACTTCTTCAATAGGCAATGCCCTGATTTCTTCACTATAATTATTTTCTGCCACATGCTTAATCCTCTCGCGCAATTCAGGAATCGATAATTCCATGCGATCGAGGCGAATAGTCTGGACACTTACCTGGAACTTGTCAGCAAGCTCTTCATCTGTGACGAACGGGTTTGATTTTATTGTTTCTGTCAGCACTTGCTGGCGCATTTTTTTAGTAAGTTTCATGCTGGTTCACCACTCCACATTATGACTAGGTACTAATAGTAGTATATAGATAATAAAAAAAGATTGCAAGATTATATACTATCCTGCAATCCTTAAAGCATTCTGTCCATCAATCCAATTTATCCTGCCGAAGCCCTTCAATCGACTGAAGATAATCCCGTAAATACTTGTATTCATCTTTTTCCCAAAAGACCGAAGAGTTGATGAGCGAAGCAGCATCATCCCTGGCAACTTCAAGCATCCTGTAATCATGGACCAGGTCCGCGACTTTGAATTCCGGCAGCCCGCTCTGTTTCTTGCCGAAGAAGTCGCCTGGCCCCCTCATTTCGAGATCCTTCTCGGATAGGACAAAACCATCGTATGTTTCAGTCATAATACGCATCCGCTCTTTGCCGTTCTCCGATTTGGCATCGCTGACAAGGATGCAATAGGATTGATCGCTCCCCCTGCCTACACGCCCCCTTAATTGATGGAGCTGGGACAATCCGAAACGGTCCGCATCATAAATCAGCATGAAAGTGGCATTCGGGACGTTCACGCCAACTTCAACGACGGTCGTTGAAACAAGGACCTGCATATCATTCTGGCTGAAGTTTTGCATGACTTCATCTTTTTCTGACGGATGTAGCTTTCCATGCATGAGGCCGACATTATATTTCGGCGCAAAATAGTGGACTAGCATACTATGGATTTCCAAAGCATTCTGGAGATCCAGCTTTTCCGACTCTTCTATCAAGGGACATATGACATATGCCTGCCTGCCCTTGGCCAGTTCTTTTTCCATAAAACCAAGAACCCTGTCCATCATGTCATGTTTCGCCCAATAGGTTTCCACCCTTTTACGGCCGGCCGGCATTTCATCGATGATGCTCACATCCATTTCGCCGAAGACGGTTATAGCCAATGTTCTCGGGATAGGTGTCGCTGTCATGAACAGGACATCGGGATTATCCCCTTTTTCCCGGAGAATCCGCCTTTGTTCAACACCGAATCTGTGCTGTTCATCCGTGATGACGAGGCCAAGGTCCCTGAAATGGACTTCATCCCCAATCAGGGCATGGGTTCCGATCAGTATATCAATTTTCCCTTCTTGCAACGATGCCAGCAGTTCCTTCCGCTTCTTCCCTTTCACAGAGCTTGTGAACAATGCGGATGTAACCCCGGTGCCCTGCAATAACTCCTGAATGGATTTGGCATGCTGTTCGGCAAGTATTTCAGTAGGCACCATCAGCGCCCCCTGGCGGCCTGCCGTCACGCATCCCAATAATGCGATGGACGCGACCACAGTTGTACCTGAGCCCACATCCCCCTGCAGCAGGCGGTTCATTCGGTGAGGCGACTCCATATCCGATAGAATCTCTTCAACAACACGTTCCTGTGCGGACGTCAGCGGAAACGGCAAGGTCGATATGTACCGGGCAATTTCGCCGCGGTCGAGCACCAGGCTGCTGCCTTGGGAGGCTTCACGCTGAAGCTTCCTCAGAGCCTGCATTTTCAGCTGGAATAAAAGCAACTCCTCATACGCTAGCCTTCTCCTCGCCTGCTTAAGGTCTTCAGCGCCTTCGGGGAAGTGAATGGCCTTAAGGGCATCCATCTTCCCGAGAAGCCTATATTTATGCCGTATTTGCTCAGGCAAATTTTCCGGCACCAGAGGGGCATATTTAGAAAATGCCTGGCTGATGAATTTACGGATTGTTTTTACTGTCATGCTTCCCTTAACGGAATAGACAGGTTCAAAGCTTTGCTGCTTCATATTCGTGCCAATCTGGAAATCAGTCGCCGTTATCGTCTGCCGGTTCCGGTCCCATTTCCCGGTGATTGTCACTGTCTGCTGAAGTTCGAATTTGCTCTTCAGGTACGGCTGGTTAAAAAATACGACTGTAACCAAATACCGGCCGACAAGCAATTTGTACGTCAGCCGGTTTTTCTTCCTCCCGAAGTACATGACGGTCGGCACGCTGTGAATCACGCCTTCAACCGTCACCCTCTCTTCATGTGCAGTTTCCTCCAGGTCTTTCAGCCGGTAGTCATCATATCTGAAAGGATACCATTCAAGAAGGTCGCCTACTGTGAATATTCCCATTGCAGCAAATGTCTCTTCTGTTTCCTTCCCTACCCCTTTAAGGGCTGATACCGACTCCTGCAATGTATTCATTGCTTCTTATCCAGCGACACCCCAAAGATTTTAGCTTCTAGCTCGCGTCCTGTCGGGGTTGCCGCCAGTCCTCCCTGCGCTGTTTCACGAAGGGCAACAGGCATAGTCTGACCTATTCTGTACATTGCATCAATGACTTCATCACAAGGAATGCGGCTTACGATCCCCGCAAGCGCCATGTCCGCAGCTACCACCGCATTGGATGCCCCCATTGCATTCCTTTTCACGCAAGGCACTTCCACAAGCCCGGCAACCGGATCGCATACTAGTCCAAGCATGTTCTTCAGTGTGATCGCCATAGCCTCTGCGCATTGAGACGGTGTTCCTCCCGCCATCTCGACAATCGCAGCAGCAGCCATGCCGGAAGCCGATCCGACTTCCGCCTGACATCCGCCGGCAGCCCCGGAAATGGACGCATTATTTGCGACAACAAAGCCAAATGCACCCGATGTGAACAGAAAACGGACCATCTCTTCACGTGTCGGGTTAAGCTTGTTCTTCAAAGCAAATAATGTACCCGGAACTACACCAGCCGAACCGGCTGTCGGTGTCGCGCAAATCGTTCCCATTGCGGCATTCACTTCATTCGTGGCAACAGCCTTGCTGACCGCATCCAATAATATGTCCCCTGCAAGGCTTTTGCCGGAAGCAATATAGTTCTGCAGCAGGACAGCATCTCCACCAGTCAAGCCCGAATGGGACTTAACCCCTGCCAATCCGCGTTCGATGGCCTTTTCCATAACGTCAAGATTCTTTTCCATTTGTGAAAAGACCTCTTCATAGGTCCGGCCTGTATATTCCATTTCTTGTTCAATCATTATATCGGAAATTTTTTTATTTTGGCTTTCGGCCAATTCCACTAGTTCTGCAACATTCCTAAACAAAAAGGCACCCTCCTTTTTTCGTGACAGCCTTTATCAGGCTCTCCTGGGCTCACTTGCCTTGCGGCCGGCAAGCCCCGCTAATAAAATGTCTGATTGAAGTTACTTTAATCGACTATTTTCGTAACAGCAATCATGTTGGGCAGACCGGAGATTTCATCAAGGATCTTGTCATCGATGTTCTGGTCGACCTCTATCGTCATCAAAGCCTTTTTCCCGACTTCTTTACGCGATACTTCCATATGCCCGATATTGATTTCGTACTTCGCAAGGACATTAGAGACACTTGCGATCGCGCCAAAACGGTCATTGTGCTCGACCAGGATGGCCGGATGGTGGCCCGACAAGCGGAGAACAAACCCATTCAGTTCGATGATCTCAATTTTGCCCCCGCCGATCGATATGCCGACAAGCTCCAATTCGCCATCCTTGTCTCCCATTCGGATTTTGACCGTATTCGGATGGTCCGTTATTGCTTCCTCTTCAAAGAAATTAATTTTCATTCCTTCCTTTTCGGCGAGCTTTACGGATTCTATAATGCGCTCATCGAACGTATCAAAATCAAGGATGCCTCCTACAATCGCCACATCGGTCCCGTGGCCTTTATACGTTTTTGCGAAGGATCCGAAAAAATAAATATCCGCCCACTCAGGCTGCCTTCTGAATAAGCTTCTTGCCACTTTGCCGATTCTAGCGGCACCTGCTGTATGCGAGCTGGATGGCCCGATCATGATCGGCCCGATTATATCGAATACACTTTTATATTTCATAGGTTCTCCTCAATTATTCGAGATAGTATGGTAAATGAATTGATTATAGGGCTTATATCCCTGTTCATTATATTATAAAATCTGGCAT
>CAKQBC010000049.1 GCA_934215995.1 uncultured Bacillus sp.
ATATTGGCGATCGCCGCCTTTATCTTATTCAGGATGAGTGTCCGTATCCAAGTCCATAAATTTTTCTTTGTGGCAACCATTTTAATTTATGTATTGGCATTCAAAATCATCGGTTCGAGCATTCACACATTGCAGCTGACCAACATACTGCCATCTACAGTCATCCATGAATTGCCGGTGATCAGCCAGATCGGTTTCTACCCGACACTTGAAACGATGGCCGGCCAACTCATTTTGATCCTTATCTATGCAGGGATAACTATCTATAATAAAAAGAAAAAACAATAACGCTTAAAACCCTTGTCCTTTTTGGCAAGGGTTTTCGTTTATTTCTCCAGCTTTCAACTTCTCCATCACCATTCTCTCAATGCCTTATCCGCTCTTAATCTTTTAATCAGATTTTTCAGGGCAGCCTATTCTCCAAACCTTTTGATTGCCAATGGTTATAAGTAAATTATACAGAAAAAACCAACCATAAAGGTTGGCTGAACACTTGAATATATTCCTCTAGACAGACATTTTATTGTCTTCTTTATGAAAGAAACTCTTCATTGCCTGAAACACATCGGCTTTCTGCTTCAAAATATAATAATAGAACTTGTCATTATTGATATTCTTATAGGCGCTCATCAAGGTGCTGTGCCTGTTGTACTGGTTCACTTCTCCGTACCCGAACATATTGGATACCTTCATCAGCTCTTCCACCAATTTTACGCAGCGGGCGTTATCGGAGGTCAGGTTGTCGCCATCGGAAAAATGGAACGGGTAAATATTGAATTTTTCCGGCTGGTATTTCTCATGAATGATTTCAAGTGACTTTTTATAGACTGACGAACAAATTGTCCCTCCGCTTTCCCCTTTAGAGAAGAAGTCTTCCTCTGATACAACCTTCGCCTCTGTATGATGGGCGATGAATTCGATATCCACAGTTTCATATTTCGTGCGCAAAAATCGGGTCATCCAGAAAAAGAAACTCCTTGCCATATACTTTTCCCATAGACCCATACTTCCGCTTGTGTCCATCATCGCCAGCACAACCGCCTTTGAATCCGGCTTCATGATTTCATTCCAGGTTTTGAATTTCAGGTCTTCCTGTATGATCGGGTGGAAGCCCGGCTTGCCTGACAATGCGTTCCTTTTGAAGGCCGTGACCATCGTTTTCTTTTTATCAATGTTGCCCATCAGGCCGGTCTTGCGGATATCATTGAATTCAATGTGGTCGATTGTATGCTCTGCCTGTTCCTTTCGTTTCAGGTTTGGCAATTCGAGCTGTTTGAATAAGGCCTCTTCTAGTTCCAGCAAGGAGACTTCTGCTTCATAGTAGTCTTCGCCTGCCTCGTCTCCGGCCCCCTGGCCTTTCCCGGCAGCTTTTTGGTCGCCTGAACTTCCCCTGGCGACGACATCCCCTACTTGGCTGTCTCCCTCTCCCTGGCCTACATGTTTGTTTTTATCATAATTATAACGGATTTTAAATTCATCTAATGAACGGATCGGTATTTTAATGACATCTTTCCCATTGGACATGATGATGCTTTCATCTGAAATTAAGTCGGGCAAATTATTCTTGATCGCTTCCTGTACTTTTTCCTGATGCCTTTGCTGATCATCGAAGCCTTTGCGGTGGAGGGACCAATCTTCCTTGGAGATCACGAACTGATGGCTACTGTTGTCGGCGGACATGTCATTCCCCTCCTTCTTTTATAATCAAGCTTACCTTTTACTACTTTATCCTATGCTTAATTGTCAGATAATTTGCGGATTATTTGAGATTTGGTCTTTTGCCTATCCATTAACGGAAGTGAACTGTAGTTCCTTTGAATCATTTTTTGTTTAATCATAGTAAAACAATATGAATTATTGTATTATTACAAATACATCAAGTACATCAGGGGGTTAGTTCAGATGATTTTCACCGGAATTTTATGCGGTTTACTGCTTGGCTTTGTGCTGCAGCGCGGCCGCTTTTGCATCGTTGGTGCATATAGAGATTTATTCATTAATAAAAGCAGTAAAATGTTCCTTGCCACTTTCATCGTTATCGCCATCCAGAGCGTAGGGGTTTTTGCGATGGTCGGCACCGGGATGTTCTCTTTGCAGGCCGGGGCTTTCCCTTGGCTTGGAACAATGGTCGGAGGCATCATCTTCGGGATTGGGATGGTCCTTGCCGGAGGCTGTGCAACCGGTACTTGGTACCGTGCAGGCGAAGGCCTGATCGGCAGCTGGATCGCACTCTTCGGCTATATGCTGGGGGCTGCAATGACGAAATACGGCGTGCTTGAGCCTATTGGTGCAAAGATGTTATCCTACCGGGCAAGTGATACGTATATCCATGAAACATTCAATGTGTCTCCATGGATATTGGTTGTTTTACTTACAGGGGTAGTCGGTTATTTCACGTGGAGGGAATTAAGGAAGCCAAAATTGAAGATATTCCGCATGAAGCCGAAAAAGACCGGCCTGGCACATATCTTATTCGAAAAATCATGGCATCCATTTGTCACAGCCGCGCTGGTCGGCCTGATTGCCATCATAGCTTGGCCGCTTAGCGTTGCAACCGGCCGGATTCACGGGCTCGGCATTACGACTCCATCCGCTAACACCCTGTCATTCCTTGTGACGGGAGACGGCGCTCTGATCGATTGGGGCGTAATGCTTGTATTCGGGATTCTGCTTGGTTCCTATATTGCGGCAAAAGGATCTGGTGAATTCCGTTTCCGCCTTCCGGATAAAAAAACGTTGGGCAACAATGCAATCGGCGGTTTAACAATGGGCTTCGGCGCCAGCATAGCCGGGGGCTGCACAATCGGGAACGGACTTGTGAACTCTGCGATTTTCACCTGGCAGGGATGGGCGGCAATCATATTCTTCCTTTTGGGAACTTACATCGCCGTCTATTTCACGATTATCCGTCCGAACAAAAAGGCCCAATCATCAATCAGCAGTGAAGCTGCGACTTCTTAATTTTTTAAATAACAGGGGGATTTACTAATGGCAAAAGTATTGGAAACAACAGGTATGGTTTGTCCCTTCCCATTGGTGGAAGCGAAAAAAGCAATCGCAGAGATTGCGGTCGGTGAAGAACTGATCATCAACTTCGACTGTACACAGGCAACCGAAAGCATCCCAGAATGGGCTGCACGGGAAGGCCATGAAGTGACAGACTTTGAGCAGACAAGTGAAGCACAGTGGAAAATCGTTGTCCAAAGAGGCAAATAAGGCACTAAACAAAAAAATGGATCCGGTCATCGTGAGCGGGTCCATTCTTTTGTTTGCTGCTATTTACAGGAGCTTTTTCTGGTCGGTATATTCAAGCTCCATCTTTTTCAGCTCTAATTTCAGCTTTTCCGTTTCCGCGATAAAGTTTTGCTGTTTCAGCCTTTCCAGTTCCACTTGATCCTTCAGCATTTGTCCCTTTAATTTCGTCTGTTTCTGAAAGTGGGTAGTGAGCAGGGCTGTGATTGGAATGGCAGTTCCCAGCACAATAGCAGTGATTGGTATGAGCATCGATTCCCTCCTTTACTGTAAACAATAATATGTACTGTTACCTACATTATAACCGCCGTTCCATCTTTATCCAATACCCTTCACTATTCTTACAGCCTCCTTGGCAAATAAAAAAAAGCGCCTCCAGGGCGCTTTTTATCTCCTATCCTGCTTCGGGTCTGAGTCCAGGTTCCTTTCCCTCTTCAGTTCTTCGTTGGTCGGCATCTTGTTCATCTGCTTGCTCAGCATTTCTACTTCTTCCATATCCTTTGCCATCGAGCTGTTTTCCGGCACTCTTTCATTGTTGACGGAATCCTTTGTCATGTTTTTCATTTCCATCTCTCCTTGCACCGTATTATCTATCTTTTCCCAATGCAAGCATTTTGTAAACTTTTCCGGTATCAGCGATTCAATAGGCTGCCGACGTAGCGGAGCAGCTCATTCGCTGATGCCGTGCTGTACCCATGCTCATCCACTAGCCTTGCCACTACTTCATTGATCTTTTTCAATTGTTCCTCATTCGGCGTTTTGCTCGAAGTGGTGATTTTCACAACATCCTTCAGGTCAGCAAACAACTTTTTCTGGATCGCTTCCCGCAGCCTGTCATGTGAATTGTAGTCAAACCGCTTCCCTTTTCGCGCATAAGCGGAAATACGGATAAGAATCTCTTCTCTGAACGCCTTTTTGGCATTTTCGGATATGCCGATCTGTTCTTCGATCGAGCGCATCAGTTTCTCGTCCGGCGTTATTTCTTCTCCTGTCAACGGATCGCGCAGCTTCGATTTATTGCAGAAGGCCTCCACATTATCCAAATAATTGTCCATCAGCGTCTTCGCTGATTCCTCATATGAATATACAAATGCTTTCTGCACTTCCTTCTTCGCGATCGAGTCGTATTCCTTGCGGGCAAGCGATATATAATTCAAATATTTGTCCCGCATCTCGCTAGTGATTGATGGATGCTGGTCGAACCCTTCCTTAAGGCTCCTCAATACATCCAGAGCGTTGATGGAAGCCACTTCCTTGCGGATGATTGTGGATGATATCCGGTTGATGACATAGCGCGGATCCACCCCCGACATCCCTTCATCCTGATATTCTTTCTTCAGCTCATCCACATCGGCAGAATTGAATCCTTCCACATTCTCCCCGTCATAAAGGCGCATTTTCTTCACAAGGTCGATATCGCCTTTTTTCGGTTCCTTCAGGCGCGTAAGAATCGTGAACATGGCCGCCACCCGCAGTGTATGTGGAGCGATATGAACATTACGAACATCGCTTTCGCCGATCATCTTTTCATAAATGTGCTCTTCCTGGCTGACCATCAGATTATACGGCACAGGCATGACGATGATCCGCGAATGCAGCGCCTCGTTCTTTTTGTTCGCTATAAATGAACGGTACTCCGTTTCGTTTGTATGTGCCAAAATAAGCTCATCAGCGGAGATCAACGCGAATCTTCCCGCTTTAAAATTGCCTTCCTGCGTTAAGGAAAGCAGATGCCATAAGAATTTCTCATCGCATTTCAGCATTTCCTGGAATTCCATAACCCCGCGGTTTGCTTTATTCAGCTCCCCGTCAAACCGGTAAGCCCGCGGATCAGATTCTGAGCCGAACTCGGCGATTGTCGAGAAATCGATGCTCCCTGTCAAATCGGCAATGTCCTGCGACTTCGGATCTGATGGGCTGAACGTCCCGATCCCTACCCTCTTGTCTTCCGATAGAAAGATTCGTTCCACAAGAACATCCTCGATCCGGCCGCCATATTCCTCTTCAAGCCTCATCATATTAAGCGGCGACAGGTTTCCTTCAATCCGGATACCGTACTCGTCGAAAAAATCACCCCTGAGGTGCTGCGGAATCAAATGGAGGGGATCTTCATGCATCGGGCAGTTCTTTATTGCAAAAATCGCCCCGTTATCCGTCAGGGAATATTGCTCCATTCCTCTTTTAATCATGCTCACCAAGGTCGATTTACCACCGCCGACCGGCCCCATCAGCAACAGAATGCGTTTCCTGACATCAAGCCTTTTGGCAGCCGGGTGAAAATACTCTTCAACAAGCCTTTCCAATGAATCTTCAAGACCGAATAATTGATCGCTGAAAAACTGATACTCATTCTTTCCATTGACTGTTTCAATACCGGCATCCTTAATCATATTGTACACACGCGAATGGGCGGATTGCGCGATATGCGGCTTCTCTTTTATAAGCTCCAGATAATCTGCGAAGGTGCCTTCCCATTTCAGTTTCTGCTCTTCTTCCCTATGTCTCTCAATCTTGCGTAATATATCCATCCAAGGAACCTCCCCCTGTTTTTCAGAGATGCTTTTTCTACTTTATGCAGGATGGGACGTAATGATGATAGCCCATAAGCTTGTCAGCAGGAAAAAGCCGATGGGGCTAAAGAGGAGAAAATTTATTTTTCCTGTTGAGCGGGAAATAAAATCGGATTGTTCGATAAAAATCCACAGTTTTCCTTTAATAATCAAGGGTAATTATATATAATGGGATTATATGAAATAATTGGAACTTAAGGAGACAACAAAGGAGGATTTTTTCATGGGCATGACTTTAATCATCTTAGTCGGCATTGCTTTCCTTACCGCCATCTTCACATCCGGATACAACGACAAACCAGGCGTAAAAAAATAACAATCCCGATATACATAAGGACAGGCCCATTCGGACCTGTCCTTTCGTCTGTCCATAGGCCTGATTCACTGATACAGGCATGATAAGACGCTTTCTTCCTGCATATTAATGATGCAATTCGCCATGGCATTCCGATATCTCGCTCAGTGCTTTGCTCGCGTTTTCAGAAAACACTTCACGGACGGCGATATCTCCCAATGAAACTATTCCGACCAGTCTTTTCCCATCTACTACAGGCAGGCGGCGGATTTGTTTGGCCGCCATCAGTTCTGCAGCTGCGTCTACGCTGGAAGCCGGTGTGATTGTGACTAGGCTGCTGCTCATTATTTCCGTCACTCTTGTGGAACCAGGATGCTTGCTTGCGACACCCCTGATTGCTATATCCCTGTCAGTGATCATCCCGATCACTTCTCCTTCGAGGCAAATCGGGACGGCACCGATATCATGCTCTTTCATCTTCAGGGCTACTTCATATACATTATCCTTAGGCGTACAATAATGAATGTCTTTGGACATGACATCTTCTACCTTTTGCATAGCAGTCTCTCCTTTTCATTTCTGTTTAGTTTTTTCTGGCTTTCCCTTTTTATGCATATTTCCCCTAAAGGAGCCAAAGCGAAACCAGGTGATGAGGAGAAAGAAACCCGCTCGTGACCGGATACCGGAAAGGTGCCCTTATAGCCATCCGGCAGCAATGCAAAAAACCGGGAAGATTCCTCCCGGTTTTAGTGAAGATGATGGTAATTCTGTTGGCGAAGGGCCTCATAAACAAGAATGGCAGCCGTATTGGACAGATTCAGCGAACGGATATTGTCGTTCATCGGAATCCGCAGGCAACGGTCGATGTTCTTCTCGATGATTTCCTTCGGAAGCCCTTTTGTTTCCCTTCCGAATATAAAATAGTAATCCTTATTCAGGTCACTGTAATCGAATGTTGTATGAGGCTTTGTGCCGAACTTCGATAAGTAGAAATACTCTCCGCCCTTCGTTTTTTCAAAAAACTCATCAATGCTGTCATAGTAATTGATTTTGACATGCTCCCAATAGTCCAGGCCGGCTCTTTTCAGCATTTTGTCATCTGTCGAAAAGCCAAGGGGACGGATAAGATGCAGAATTGTGTCCGTACCGGCGCATGTCCTTGCGATGTTTCCCGTATTGGCGGGTATTTCAGGTTGATATAATACTACATGGATTGCCACCTTTGTTCACCTCTGAAAAAGATCTTAAAGCACATTTCTACATTATAGCATGCTTTTCCATTCACCGCTTATGCATCATCCACGATCGTATAGAACTTATACTGGATATTCGGGGTATAGGCTGATGAATCCAGGTACGACCAATACCGGTGGCGGCTGTCGTACGTATGCGCATTCACGAGCGGCATTCCGTAATAATCCTTTGCCGTTACAATCGTGTTGTGATTGAATCGCCCATCGCCTTCAAAGTCATAACAGATGATATCCCCGAGAAGCAGTTCCTCCGGCGAAGAAACCTCCCGTGTCCTTAGACCTTCAACAGAATTCTGAAGGTACAGATTCAGTGCATGGGCGACAGCCCAGCTGTAGCTCCATACATCCCCGCTGTACCACCAGCCCCTGGATCGGTTCGGCTGTCCCCGCATCGGGGCACCTCCTGCCCGCAGGCATTGGGAAATATAATTTGTACAATCATTTTCAAAGGACTGGTACGCTGGGTTGTATTCATTCCACCAAGTATCCGCATACTTGACGGCCTGGAGACGGTCATACACAAACGGGGCACGCATTTCCGTTGAAGCAATTTTTTCTCCCATAGGCTCCGCAAGTTCAGGTTTCGGGATTTCCGCGTCGGATACGAGCTCCCCTTTCCGGAAAACAGCTTCCCTGCATTCCATTTCTTCTTCCAGATACATCAGCTCCTCCTGCTTGATCAGGTATTGCCAATGAACCTTATACCTGGTTTCCTGGTCTTCTCCCCTATCGAAGCCGGATTGGATGGAACCCTTCGCATGGACACGGACGATTTCGGCATTCCGGCTCTGCATCAATTCCGTTTTTGCTATGGCTTTCCGGTCCCCTGTTCCGGCTGGCTCCATTACATATTCCTCGCATCGTTTTTGAAGCATTTCCTCAAGCTGTTTGATCAAAATAGCCATCCCCCTTTCGCTTCATTCTATGAAGTGAATGGCCGAAAAAGTAAAGGGATATTGCGATTGTGCCTGTTCTTTCTAATGCTCAAATCAGGCTATTCAGCATGGGACATGTTCTTTTTGTCCCTTAACAGCATTTCAGGGATAGCGTTTCTTTTATAAAGGATCCCTATTGCCTCGATGATGCCTGAGGGTATTTTTTTAGGGAAATACCTGGAGTGGTAGTAACGGAAATAGGCTATCTTCAAGTCGTGCCATTGCCTGCAGGGCACAGTCTGCTTAAACCTTGCCACATCTATCACCTTGATTTCCTGATCCGGGGTGATCAGGATATTCCTCAGATGGATATCGGAAGGATTCAGCCCCATTTCCCTTGAAAGCTGCAGGGCATGGTCGATTTCCTCCACTTGCCTTTCATTAATCTTAATGCCTTTGTTTAAACACTCAAACAATGTCCAACCCATAATATAATCGATCACAATGTAATTTTCCCCGGTTTCATATATAGAAGGGAACTGCGGCATTTGTCCAAGCGATTCGTATATTTCTCCCTCGAGCCTTGCTATATACTGAAATTTAGGAGGAAACACTTTAATCACTTTATCTGTATTTTTCACACGGAACACACAGGCACTCCGTCCCCTCCCTACCAATGATAAATCCTCATGGCAGGAGCGAAAATCCATTTTTCCATAGATTGATGGCTTAAAAATGACGCTTTCTGCATAGTTCCTATAATCCAAGGAAGACAACTCCCTTTATATACATTTGTTATTAAAAAGACAAAGTGCGTATCTGTTTCGTCATCACATAACGAGATACGCACTCTTCATTATATTGAAAATAAAACTGTACGGTGACTGTTCACAATACCTTTAACCCGCTTAATCTTCGTCGTTGTTCATCCCTATGAACATGAGGACAAACCTGGCAAGTTCAACAATCGCTACCAGAGTGGCTGCAACATACGTCATGGCCGCAGCGTTGAGCACTTTACGGGCTCCGCCTTCTTCATCATTCCGGATCAAGCCCGAACCAACCATTTGCGATAAAGCACGAGAAGAGGCATTAAACTCGACCGGCAACGTAACGACCTGGAACAATACGGCTGCCGCCATCAGGAAGATACCAACCAAAATCAAGTTGGCGCTTTGGAGAAGCATCCCTCCCAAAATGACAATAAACGACATGCTCGACCCAAAATTCGCTACAGGCACAAGTGAATGCCTAAGCCTTAACGGGGCATAGTTGACCTGGTCCTGAATGGCATGGCCGACTTCATGGATGCCAACGGAGATCGCTGCAACTGAAGTGCCGTGGAAGTTATTGCTGGATAGCCTCACCACTTTATTCCTCGGATCATAATGGTCTGATAATTGTCCCGGGACTTCCTCCACACCTACATGGTACAATCCGTTGTCATTAAGTACTTTTCTTGTGGCTTCAGCACCAGTCAGGCCTGAAGAAGCAGGCACCTCCAAATATTTAGCATAGGTTCTCTTTAAATAGAGCTGAACTAAAAGCGGTACAGCCATGATTATAATAAAATAAACAAGGTATCCCAATGTACATCCTCCTTTTTATCATTCATTCTTGCGGGATCCTGTAATCGGTTGAATAAATATGCTTCATGCAAGGACGGGATTTCCATCTGTGCCGGGCAGCAGCGCCCCGATGCTTTCAAACCGTCACGTGATAGTTCAGTGCATACTTCCCTTTTTGCATATAGACATCCCAGACTTCATTCTATAAGGGTTTTATTAAAAAAAGCTTAAGATTTTTCGCTTTTTTTAATAAAGTGCTTATTCCTCTCCGCAGTGCATGCAATTTCATTAAAATCGATGATATGTGTATACTCGTGACTGAGGTGAAAAGATGAGAAATAAGTTTTTGCTATGGATGATTTCAGCCATCTTCCTGATTCTCGCCAGCGGCTGCAGCATGGCGTTTGAACCAGATCAGAATACTGTTCCAGGTGAATCCATCCTGGATGAAATGGAGGGCCCTCCCAAAAACGGGCATACACTTGAAAGGCACGTCGGGAAAACAATCGAAGAATTGAAGGAAAGGCTGCAAACGGAGAATATAACCGGCGCAAGTACCTATTACACAAAGGAATTGGCGACAGAAGCTGTTTTGGAAAGCCTGGAGTTTCACGATGGCCTTATTAAAGACTGGCTCGGGAATTCCAATAGGGACCGTCTCGTCTTGCATACAGAACATTCATTTGCCGTGGGCCAAACAGTGCTACGTAAGGACATGCGAGTCGTTAAAGATGTGAAGCAAACGACAACCGTCCTTGCAAAAGACCCGGACAGTGAATTAAAGTATAAGATCATCACTTCCTATCCAAATGAAAAACGGGGGAATTAACTATGTATCCAGAGTTCGAATACTTTTTGGAATCCTATTGCACGCTTAGCATCAATCAGGATGAAGCTAATGAACTAATCAATCAGTATATCGAAAATGAACATGATGACAGCAAAAGCCGCTTGAAATCAGAAATAAAGAACATGATAGATCATGGTCATATTGAAGCGGCCCGGCAATTGATTGAAGAGACCGGCAACAGAATCCTTTCCCGGAAAGAGACCATTGACTGGCTCACATACATATTGGGTGAATTAGAAAAAGGTGACCCGGCCTAACATGGCCGGATCACCTTTTTTCGTGTCGGACAGCAGGCTTTAGACTACACATTCTGCAATGCTTTCTCTATTTCCGAAAGCACTTCCTGCTCCTGCTCTTTCTCAAGGGCTTCCGTAAGTAGGCGCTGCCCATCCTCTGTATTGATCTGACCGATTGCCCAAGCAGAGATAGCCCTCATATCCGGCCTAGGGTCGGTGAGCAGCATCTCTTTAAGCTCAGGCAAAGCCGCTTCTTCTTTAAAGAAGCCCAGGGCAATGACTGCATTCCGCTGAATCGGTTTTTTTCCTCTCCACGCTCCAGAAACATGCCCGAATGTCTGCTTGAATTCAC
>CAKQBC010000050.1 GCA_934215995.1 uncultured Bacillus sp.
TCTTCTTCGACCTGGCTGGCACAGCATCCACGATTCTTAAACCTTTCCTGTACGGGATGATCATCGCTTACCTGCTGAATCCGCTTGTTGCATTTCAAGAAAACAAATTGAACCTGCATAGAGGCTGGTCCATCCTGACCAGTTACGGGCTTCTGCTCGGATTGATATGTCTCTTTGTCTTCTACATCATCCCGTCGATTGCTTGGAGCCTGATTGATATTGTGGAACAAATTCCGTTTTATAATATCGAGATTCAAAAATGGGCCAACGATTTGTTTTCCGGATGGAATTGGGAGTTCCTGAGTGACCCTACCCTCCTAAATACAGCTAAGGATTATATTTTAGGGTTCATACCGAAAGTAAGTGAGCTCCTGAAAATAGTCGTCGAAAACCTGGTTGGCTATACAATATCCTTTGGATCCTCATTATTCAATTTGGTATTGGCCATTATCATATCGATTTATTTCCTGATCGATAAAGAGAAAGTGCTTGCCTTTTTCCGAAAGCTGTCACTGGTGCTGTTCGGAAATAGAAAAGGAAATAAGCTAATCGAAGTAACGGGTGCCGTTAATGCCAATATTGGCACATACATCATTGCAAAATCAATTGATTCCTTCTGTTTGGGCACCGTTGCCTATCTCGGTTTCCAGCTGATTGATGTCCCGTATTCCCTGCTATTCGGGATTATTTGCGGGATTACAAATATGATCCCTTATTTCGGCCCGTTCATCGGTGCTGCACCGGTCATCTTGGTAACATTGCTTTATGACTTCAAAACAGCCATTTGGACCGCAATATTCCTGCTCGTGCTTCAACAGATCGAGGGGAATATTATTGAACCAAAATTCATAGGGGGACGGCTTGGGTTAACGCCGCTTTTGACTCTGTTGGCTGTAGCCCTCGGAGGAGGTTTTTTCGGAATAACCGGGATGATCTTATCTGTTCCGATTATGGGCGTCATTAAGCTATATGTTGACGAGTTCATGGAGAAAAAAGCAGACAAATTGGGGCTCGAACAATAATCGGCAGCCTATAAGGAGGCAGTCATTCTTATCAACAGGAATGGCTGCTCCTTTTTCTTATAAGGTAGTGGCCTTTCAGAGCCGTAGAAAGAAGCCAAACAAAAAAGCTGCTCCCCTTTTACAGGAAACAGCTAAGCTTATTTTTAAGCGAATACGTTTCTCCACTCGTCCTTCTTGGCAAGCATTTCTTTGGCGATTTCCTTAGCGCCTTCCAGGCTGTGGCTTGCAGCCCAGCCGCATTGCACTTCATTGCATGCAGGAACTTCATCAGCCTCAAGAACATCATTCAATGTTTTTTCGAGCACTTCCAGGATTTCATCGTAGTTGTCGTGATTAATGACAGCAAGATAGAAGCCTGTTTGGCAGCCCATCGGACTTACATCGACAACCTTATCCAAGTGGTTGCGCACGTTTTCTGCCATTAGATGCTCCAAGGAATGAAGGCCCGGCATTTCCATATGCTCTTTGTTCGGCTGTTTGAACCGGATATCATATTTATGGATAACATCGCCTTTCATACCGTTTGTTACGCCAGCAAGCCTTACATATGGCGCTTTCACTTTTGTATGATCAAGGTTGAAACTTTCAACATTCATTTTTTTAACCATTTTCATTTCACTCCTATCGGTAATATAAAAATCGGCCCTTTCCCGATTTCAAATTCCTGACATTCTGTTTCTAGTATACTCTCATTATCAATATACTTCCATTTTTTCGTTTGGTCCGCAAAGCCTTACGAACCAACCCTTACATTGTAAAAGATTCACCGTAATAAATCAAAGACATATTCAGGTTATGTTTGTTTTTCGGCGAAGTTCCATTTTTCTTTAAATCGCCGCTTATGTTTTTGACGGTTTTTTTCTTATGAATTTGCATAATCCAGCCATAAAGAGGCGCCTCCTATTCCGGCGAGCAGCCGCAGCAGGAGGCGCAAGGAACTCTTTCTTTACTTTATGCTATCTTCACGCCCATCTTTCTCACAAACAATTTTCTTGTCTCCTCGAAAATTAGGAATACTAGCAAACTGGCCGGGAGCATAGCGAGATGGATCCATTCAGGGCCTGTTGTCCCAAGCAGGTTTTGGACAGCCGGCACATAAGCAATCATCAGATAGAATCCTATTTCCACCACAATTCCCCATATCATCAGATTGTTCTTTTTGAACGTCTGAAAAATGGAAAGGTATGAGGAACGGCATGATAAAAGATTACCGATCTGGGCAGCGATTACGGCCCCGAAACCAAGTGTGATCGCATAGCTGTATACATACATGACATCTTTTCCTGCTGTGCCTTCAGCGATCGAAGCGGTAAATCCGCGGATCTCTTCGAATGTATAGCCGAAATGGTTCCATGCGAAAAAGAAGAAAAGGAACAGCATGGCCGCTTCCAGCATCCCCAGGAAAGAATAAGCGCGCAGCAAAACGGATTTATTCAGGATGTTGCTGTTCGGGTCTCTTGGCGGCTTATCAAGAATATCATCATCCGGCAGTTCGGCTCCAAGTGAAATCGCCGGCAGCAAATCTGTACCCAAGTCGATCGCCAATACAAGCAAGACCGTCATCGCCAGCGGGATATTGAAAATCCCCATCATAAGGAAAGGAAGTACTTCGGGAATGTTGGATGCCAGGATATACGTAAGGAACTTCTGTATATTCGCATAAATGGCACGGCCCTCTTTAATCGCTTCCACAATCGTTGCAAAATGGTCATCCAATAGAACCATATCGGATGCCTCGATAGCCACGTCCGATCCTTTCTCTCCCATAGAAATACCGATATCCGCTTTCTTTAGGGCGAGCACATCATTGATGCCATCACCGGTCACTGCCACAACATGGCCGATGCTTTGGTACGTCTCTACGATCTTCAGTTTATGCTTCGGTGTCGTCCTTGCAAATATGACGGGCTGTTCGGTGTCGATTTTCATTGCAAGCTCTTCTTTTGTCATCTTTTCAAGCTCGGGCCCATCAATTGCAACGTATCCATCCTGAACGATGCCGACTTGTTTGGCGATGGCTGCTGCCGTCAGGCTGTAATCACCGGTTACGATCGTTACCTTTAATCCTGCTCTATAGCAGTCAGCCACAGCTTCCTTCACGCCTTCTTTCGGAGGGTCATACATAATGGCCAACCCAAGAAACGTCAAGCCCTGCTGAGCGGTAATGTCCCTGCAGGCAATGGCCAGTACGCGATACCCTTCACTAGCCGCTTTATTGTTTATCTCTTTGATTTCGGCTCTGCGGCTTTCCGTCATGATAGACGGGACACCGTCTTTCAGTATAAAATCACTCTCAGCAATCAAATTTGCCGGGTTTCCTTTTGTGAATTCTATCACATGATTTCCCGGAAAAAACTCACTTTGTTTGTTCAACACGTGGACTGTCATTTTTTTCGTTTCCGAGCTGAACGGGAACAATTGCTTCTGTTCAAATTGTTTTCTGACCGCTGCAATGTCCAAGCCTGCTTTTTCAGCAGCGATCAATACGGCCCCTTCTGTCGGATTGCCGATGATTTCCCACTGATCGCCGTTGCTTTTCAGAACCGTATCGGAACAGACAGCTGATGCCGTCAACAGAAGGCCAAATGCCTTCCCTGACGCTCCAGGGCCCGTGATGCTTCCCTGCTTGCTGAATCCTTCCCCTCCGAACTCTGCGACTCCGTCCGCTGTCCAAATGGCTTTGGTGAACATTTCATTCCGTGTCAGTGTACCCGTTTTATCCGTACAGATGACCGAGGTGGCACTTAATGTTTCGACTGCGGACTGCTTCCGCATCAGAGCATTCTTCTTCGCCATCCGGACGACACTGAGCGCAAGCGATAAACTGACTGTCGGCATAAGCCCTTCGGGAATGTTCGCCACAATGATTCCGATTGCAAATAACAAAGCCGCACTGACTTTAAGCTCGGTCACAAAAACAGAAAGCAGAAAAGTGATTATGCCGATCACAACAGCGATGATAGCAACTATTTTCGTAATCCTCTCGATCTGGATTTCCAATGAGCTTTTCTGTGTTTCGATTTCTGCTGTCGAACTGGAGATATTGCCGATTTGCGTAGCCGATCCAGTTGCAAATACAATCCCCGTGGCAGATCCGCCTGTCACCATCGTGCCGGCGAAGACAAGGTTTTCACATTCGATGATGGAGCCTTCTCCCCTCTTTGCCGGTTTTTCATTCCGGTCAACGGGAACAGATTCACCAGTCAGCATTGAATTATCAACGAATAACCCATCCGCCGAAATGATGCGAATGTCCGCAGGCACCTTATCCCCAGCTGCCAAAGCTATCACATCGCCGGGAACAAGCGAATCGGCCGGCTTGACACCGAGCTCCCCGTTTCTGTAAACCTTCACTTTATTCGGCATCATTTTTGATAAGGACTGAAGTGCTTTATCCGCCTTGCTTTCCTGTATGTATGAAAAAATCGAATTGATAAGTACGATCGACCAAATGACGTACATCAAGATTGGCGTTCCGGAAATGTAAGCAAGAATACTCGCAATCCAGAGCATGACCGAGAAAACACTGAACAGTTTTGCAAAAAGGATCTTAAATGGATGGAATCTCTTTTCCTTCTTGATTGTATTCTCGCCAAAATGCTGTAATCTCCTATCGGTTTCCTCCTCCGAAAGCCCTCCTTCCGATGTTTCCAAACTTCTGAATACCATCTCCGGTTCCTGTAAAGCTAAGCTGGACGGATCAATCATCCTTGACAAGAAGGATTTCTGTTCTTCATCAGGCACCAAAACAATCACCCTCCTTCAAATTCGCCTTAATATTATATTAACATAATATACTGAATCTTCTACAGGAGAATTTCCTCTTTCCGGTCATCCATTCATAATAAGGGCTGATGTGATGCTGTCTCTGTATAACTGATTCTTTTACATGGTTGTTTGGTCAACGCTTTCCCCCTGCTCAAAAATGAACTGCACTTATTTTCCAACATACAATGAACCTGCTTACGCCAAGTGTATGTAAAAGTGAAAAGTCTTTTTTCAGGAAAAAATAATGGATAAATCAGTTGAAAGTGACCTTACGTCATCTTTTATACTGTCACTATACCTTTTCTTTCTTTGGAGCAGGAATAGGTTTGCTAGTTAATCATGCAATTTCCGGGGTGTTAATCGGACTGGGTTTAGGTTACATATTTAAATCTCTTCTCTTCAAACAGAAGAATGGAGATTAAGGAAGTAGGAATTAAGTTGCTGCATATTAACGAAGTCAAAAAGATGAGTGGCTTATCGGTTAGAACCTTACGATATTACGACCAGATTGGCCTGCTGAAACCTGCATCCAAAACGGATGGCGGGCACAGATTGTACTCAAATACAGCGTTGAAAAAGTTACAGCATATACGATTTTTAAAGACAATAGGTTTTGCATTGAGTGAAATCAAAGAAATGCTAGAATCTGAAGACTGGGATTGGTCGAAAAACCTAATGAGGCAGCTATCTTATGTCCTAAATGAAAAGGAGCGGCTCTTGAAGATTGAAGGGAATGTTAGGGAACTTATAAATGGAATCGCTATTGAGGGGGATGAATTTACGATTCAGAAAATAATCAGCTTATATACTAGGGATCCGAAAGAGATTTTAACTCTTAATAGAGAAGAGCTGCATATGAAAAACACCGAGGTCCTAAGTAAACTGCCGCATATGGCAAGCAGCGACCCGGATTCTTTGGAGTGGATCGCCCTGCTTGGCCAACTTAAAAAATATATGTACCTTGGCCATGATGCTATGCGGATACAGAATATCATCAAAAGGATGGATGTAAAAAGAAATGAAGATTTTAAGGACGAAGATGCTTTTTTAGATACCCTATGGAACATTAGAATGTCCCCTGAGGAGTCAAAAAAGCATAGCCTTTATCCTGTTGATCAAGAGGTTCTTGACTTTATGGAGAAAGCTTATATATATTACACCGCTAACAAGCGATAGTTTTTATTACAATCTCTCAATATGGAGGAATGAATGGGAACAGATCTTTTGGTTTATATAGGCGGCTTAGCACTTTTAGACACATTAAGCCCTACAATAATCGGTGTTACACTTTTCATTATTTTAAAGAACAAGGAAAATGCAGCATCAAGATTATTCACCTATCTATTCACAGTTGCACTGTTATATTTCGCATTAGGTGCCGGAATAATGTATGGTTACATTATCTAATCGGCACCTTCACTACTATATCTCAAGACAAAATATTCAGCCGGGCCATTTTCGTGTTAGGGGTTATTTTATTTATCGCCAGCTTCTTTGTCCCTGCAAATAAAAAAAATAATATTCCTGCACCTAAAACGCAAAGTATATTCTCCATTCTATTTATCGGCATTACAACTTTTTTAATTGAGGCAGGTTCAGCTTTTCCGTACTTTGCTGCCATTGGTTTATTAACAACAAATAATATCCCTTCTTATCAATGGCTGCCGATAATAGCTATATATAACATCATTATGGTGCTGCCGGCCATCCTCATCTTCTTGGGATATAAGCTATTTGGAAGATTGATTAATTCTAACTTAGTTGCTCTTCATAACAAACTATCGAACAGTTCAAATTCGGCTTTATCCTGGATTATGTGCATTGTTGGGTTGCTTTTAATTTTCAATACGCTAGAATATCTCTAACATCATAAGCCGAATCCACCAAAGAATTGTACCTCCCTAAAATTTCTACTGCATTTCCTTCAATTTTTGTTATACTGTTTCAGGAAGGAGATATGATTAATGAACAAAAAAACAACCATTGGATTAAGTTTTATAGCAATCGGTTTCATCTTTCTGCTGCTATCCTTTATACCTTCCCTGCCGGTTGCCGGATGGGCAATCCTGCTTGGTATAAGTATACTGTGCAACATCATCGGAACGGTCATACTGACCATCTCCCTATATTCGATCCAAAAAAACAATAAAAAGAATGATAACAGTCTGTATTGATCGGCTTCATGGCATCGGCCGTGAATGGCACAATACATGCCGGGAATCCCGAAACGGCAGGTCCCGCACATATATAAAAAGAGCGCTATCCTTGTGGGAGAGCGCTCTTTTTTGTTCTATGATATGAATTTAACATTCATTATGTCGTAGGTTGTGAAGCTAAGGAAAAATAGGTTGGATGCCTGCTATATGCAGCATATCTTTTCTTTACACTTATTATTTTAACAAACTTCGGACAAAAATACCAATATTTTTTATATTAGGCTTACCATCCCCCGAAATGGGACATAGAATTGTATGATGTTCTTTTATACTGCCTTTCTTTTTGGGCATCCTAAAGAACGGAATAGTTGAAATAGTATTCACAAACAGTATAATGCTTGTAAACAAGTATACTGGTATTCTTTTACAAGGATATGCCGTTTATGGAGGGCTGTAAAATACTGGCCAAAGGAGTGGAACACCAGAATGACTGCTTATATGCTAGGAGTAGATATCGGAACTACCAGTACATAGGCCGTCCTTTTCAGCGAACAAGGAGAGGTTATTCAGAAACAGAATTGCGGATACCCGCTTTATACCCCGGATATTTCCACAGCTGAACAGGATCCCGAAGAAATCTTTCAGGCAGTGATCCAAGTAATGTCAAGTGTGATGAAACAGCATCCGGATAAGAAAATTGCCTTCATATCATTCAGCAGCGCCATGCATAGCGTCATTGCGATGGATGACAATGATGAACCCCTAACCCGCGCCATTACCTGGGCGGACAACCGCAGCGAGGAATGGGCGCGAAAAATCAAAAGTGAATACAATGCCCACGGCATCTATGAACGAACAGGAACACCAATCCACCCGATGTCGCCTTTGTGCAAGATTGCCTGGATTGTGAATGAACACCCTGAAATCGCCGCAAGAACGAAGAAATATATCGGAATTAAGGAATATATCTTCCTTCGATTATTCGGAATATATGTAGTTGACCATTCGCTGGCATCATGCATGGGCCTGATGAAACTTAACACGTTGGACTGGGACGCGGAAGCGCTGGCTGTTGCAGGAATTACCCGGGAACGTCTATCCGAACTTGTGCCCACAACTAAGATTTTCAATGGATGCCAACCAAATTGGGCTGCCCGCATCGGAATAGAGCCTGATACCCCTTTCGTCATTGGCGCAAGCGATGGGGTTCTGTCCAATCTTGGGGTAAATGCCATCAGGAAAGGTGAAATTGCCGTCACAATCGGGACAAGCGGAGCCATCAGGACAATTATCGATTCTCCCAAAACAGATGAAAAAGGACGGATTTTCTGCTATTGCCTAACGGAAAGCCATTGGGTCATCGGCGGCCCTGTGAATAATGGCGGAATGGTGCTCAGGTGGATCAAAGATGAATTCGCTTCTTCAGAAATTGAAACGGCAAAAAGGCTCGGGCTGGATCCATACGAAGTTCTGACGAAGATTGCCGAGCGGGTCCGTCCTGGTTCAGACGGGCTCCTTTTCCATCCATACCTTGCCGGCGAACGTGCGCCGCTTTGGAACTCAGATGTCCGCGGGTCATTTTTCGGATTGTCGATGGCCCATAATAAGGAGCATATGATCCGCGCCGCCCTTGAAGGCGTGATTTATAATCTATACACTGTGTACCTGGCTCTCGTAGAGTGCATGGATGGACCCGTCACCCGGATCCAGGCAACCGGCGGTTTTTCCAAGTCGCGGCTTTGGCGGCAAATGATGGCCGATATTTTCGAATCGGAAGTCGCGGTTCCGGAGAGCTACGAAAGCTCCTGCCTCGGCGCATGCATTTTGGGGCTATATGCGACTGGGAAGATCCATTCCTTCGAAGCTGTAACCGGCATGGTCGGCAGCAGCCATATACATGCTCCAGACGAGAAAGCAGCAGAAGAATACAGGCAGCTGCTGCCGATCTTCATCCATTTGGCACGAGTGCTCGAAGATGATTATGCAGCGATTGCCGCTTATCAAAGAAATCTTCCTGCACCGCAAAGCAGTTGAAATCAGAATTAAAAATATACAGCCGCATCAGAATATAACCTCTGATGCGGCTGTTTTTCTGTTTATCATTTTACCTTTTTATCAGAAAAGAATAAAAATTTATTGAAAAACAATAAATAGTTCCATATAATAACAAAAAAGGAGTGGTGTCCCACATGAGAAAGATTGCTTTTTTGAAAGCGACCATTTTTGTAATCGGCATGATCATTTTTCTCTTATGCGTATTTTTAGTGCCTATCTTCAAAAGCCAGCAGTGGCTGACAAATCCCGAATATGCAGACGTGAAGTTCTGGCTCTGCATCGGATTGTATATTACGGTCATCCCTTTTTACATCGCCCTATACCAAACAGTGAAATTATTGGATTGCATGAAGGGCAACGAAGCTTTCTCGGATGTCGCCATTCGCTCGCTGCAGGCCATCCGGAACTGTGCCTTTTCGATTGTTGCCATCTATATCACCGGGCTTTTGTACGCTGCTTTGTCGGATGCACTGCAAAACGGCATCTTGCTTATGGGAACAGTAGTCATTTTCTCCGCATCCGTCATCTCCGTTTTTGCTATGGTCCTAGAAGAGCTGCTTCGAAATGCAATGGAAATCAAATCAGAGAACGATCTGACAGTATGAGGTGGTTATAATGTCGATTATCATCAACCTTGATGTCATGCTGGCAAAAAGAAAAATGAGCGTAACTGAGCTTTCGGACCGGGTCGGGATCACAATGGCCAATCTTTCTATCTTAAAAAACGGCAAAGCAAAGGCCGTCAGGTTCTCAACACTCGAATCGATATGCAAAGCTTTGGATTGCCAGCCGGGAGACATATTGGAATATAAAAAAGATGAGGACGAAGAACAGGATGTTTAACTCCGGTCTTTGTCCGTAAGAGTTTGGATAAAGAATCCAAAACAAAAAAACGATTACTGATGGGGGTAAAAATGGAAAAATCAATTAGAGCAAAGCTGCTGAGCATTTATGATTTATTTTTGGCGACAGGTGCCATTTATTGCGGCACACTAATGGTGCGGTCAAACTCCGGGCTCTTCTCTGAGGAATATCCGGAAAGTTGGGCAACTAATCTCCCTTTCGATAGCTGGGTTATGCCCGGCATTCTCGCCATTACCATATTCGGGCTAGGCAATATCATAGCCTCGGTGTTTAGTTATATAGGCAGAGGAAATAGTTCGTGGTATGTTTCCCTGATAATGGGTGCCCTGTTCTTTTTCGGATTGATTTATCAGTATATTCTTGTACAGGAAACATATATCGTAACAGTACCGTTTTTGATTTTGAGCGTTATTCAGCTATGTCTGAGTGGATTTGTGTTTTTGGCTTATAGAAAAAGGCCCGAATTGAAATAGAATAAAAACGGGCGAGTGTGTTGGAACAGCAACAATCCTTAGTAAGGAGGCATTGATCTATGAAAGATTAATGCCCATTTCTTTTGAACCTTCCTATCGCAGGAACTGGAGTGGTTAGTAGAGCGGAGAAATGGAATATATCATAAGCTGAAGTGGCAGGTGCAGGTTTTACATAAAGCAGCCCCGCTTAAACTGACATGATAAAATTGTGCTGCAAAATAGTTCATTTGGAAACGTAAACAAGGCATATCAGAAAACAGCAGAAGAAAAAGCAGGGCTGTCCCTGCTTTCAGACGTGAACCATACCGGTTCATGTATTTTCTTTTTTATATAAACTCCATTGCATATTGCCGCTGACTGTGTTGATCTTCGGGGCATCCACAGCCCGCCTCCTTGCATTGCCGCCATTGTCCGTTTGCTTCGGATCCAATACGAGCACGATTTTCCCATTGGCGATCTGCTCCAGATACACATCGATATCATCTTTTGCCAGCCCAAGTGCCGACAATTTCTTGATGATGTCTTCATTTTTGCCGAGCGAAAGGACTTTCTGCAGCATCTGAAAAAAGGCGTTTGCATCTTCGTCCCCTTTCAGCGTGCAAATATTGACCTTTTCTTTCTTTTCCAGGCTCAGTCTTTTCGGTTGGTCGGCCATTACTGTCAAATCTCTTCCTTTGAACCCTTTATTCTTCAGTTTATAGATGGCGTCCAGCACTTCCTCATGGGTGCTGTATACACCATAGACC
>CAKQBC010000051.1 GCA_934215995.1 uncultured Bacillus sp.
TTCTTTTGATTACGCATGATTTGGGCGTGGTAGCCGAGATGTGCCATCGGGTGATTGTCATGTACGCGGGACAGATTGTAGAAGAAGCGCCGGTCAAGATACTATTCGTGGAACCAAAGCATCCATACACTGTTGCTTTGCTGAAAACAATCCCTTCATTGGATTCGGAAGTAGACCGATTGCCATCCATCCCCGGAACCGTCCCTTCAGCCAGCCAATTGCCGAATGGCTGCCGTTTCGCATCACGCTGTGAGCATGCGATGTCTGTCTGCCGGGAAGAACAGCCGGAGATTGTACAGTTTGACGATGGCCAGCAAGTACGCTGTCACTTGTATACAGAGAAGGGGGCGACGGCAAATGCCCAATAAAGAAGTGTTGCTGGAAGTTCGTAATCTTAAGACCTATTTTCCGGTGAAACGCAAATCCCTGCGCGAGGAAAAAAAGGTTGTGAAGGCAGTGGATGATCTTTCCATCGAAATTTTTCAGGGGGAAACATTAGGGATTGTAGGGGAATCAGGGTCAGGCAAATCAACGTTGGGAAGAACCATTCTGAAGCTGAACGAGCCGACCTCAGGAGAAATAATTTTTAAGGGCAAGCCTATCCAGCAACTTTCCGGCCGAGCCCTGCAGCAATTCCGCAACCAAATGCAGATGGTTTTCCAAGACCCCTATTCTTCGTTAAATCCGCGCATGCGCATTGGCGGAATAATTGAAGAGCCGATGAAGCTGCAATTATCTCTCACAAAGCAGGAACGCAAAAACCGTGTGAAAGAACTGCTGGGTAAAGTCGGTTTGCGTGAAGACGCGATCAATAAATTTCCGCATGAATTTTCGGGAGGACAGCGGCAGCGTATCGGGATAGCCAGGGCGCTGGCGATCAATCCGGCATTTATCATTGCGGATGAACCGGTGTCCGCACTCGATGTATCCGTCCAATCGCAGGTGTTGAATGTGATGCTCGATCTTCAGGATGACTTGGGACTGACTTATCTGTTCATTTCCCATGATTTGGGGGTTGTAAAGCATATAAGCGATCGGGTGGCAGTTATGTATCTGGGGAGAATTGTCGAAGTGGGGGAAAAGAAAGCATTGTATGAAAATCCGTTTCACCCATACACACAAGCGCTGCTGGCTGCCATCCCTGTTGTGGATTTCGAGAAGAAACGGGATTCGGAGCCATTGAAGGGAGATCTCCCTAGCCCAATGGACCCCCCGGTCGGCTGTGTGTTCCATACACGCTGCCCGATGGCAATGCCGGTTTGTTCCGAGAAGCGGCCTGTATTGACTAGCCAAAATGACCATCAGAAAGTCGCCTGTTTTTTATATGAAGAGGAGGAAGCCTGATGTTCAACAATATTACGGATGTTCCAGGAATCGAAGTGGGGCATGCAGAGGATAAAGAGGGTGTCACCGGCTGCACTGCCGTGCTCGCGAGGAACGGGGCCGTATGCGGAGTGGATGTGCGGGGATCGGCTCCCGGCACACGCGAGACGGATGCCCTTGACCCAATCAATGAAATTAAGCAGGCCCATGCCATTTCCCTGGCTGGCGGAAGCGCATTCGGATTGGATGCCGCTACCGGGATAATGCGGTATTTGGCGGAGCAGAAAATCGGAGTGGATGTATCCGTGGCGCACATACCGATTGTGCCGGGGGCAGTCATTTTTGACCTGTTCCTCGGAAAACCCACTGCTTATGCAACGGCAACTATGGGGTATGGGGCAGCAAAGAATGCCAAGACTGGCCCTTTTAAGAACGGCAATATTGGCGCCGGCTATGGAGCGACAGTCGGGAAGGTTGCCGGCCCGCAGTACTGCATGAAGGGAGGACTTGGCAGCAGCTCCATAAAAGGAAAGGATGATCTCGTCGTCGGGGCGATTGTGGCCGTCAATGCAGTCGGGGATGTGAAAGACCCGAATACAAATGAAACAATCGCAGGAGGACGCAACTATGAAACGGGAGAATGGATTGACAGCTGCGGCTACCTGAAAGAGAAAAGTGCATCAATAGCGCTGCCTGGCACAAATACAACAATCGGAGTTGTTGCTTTGAATGCGAAGCTGACGAAAGCAGAAGCGAAGAAGATTGCACAGCTGTCCCATAATGCACTCGCGAGGACGATCTATCCGGTCCATACGATGCTGGATGGCGATACGATCTTTGTATTAGGGACAGGCGACCGGCATTATCCGCTTGATTATCTGGGCCAATTGGCAATCGAGGCAATGGAGCAAGCGGTCCTGAATGGGCTAAAAGGAGCCCGGTCGATGGGCGGATTGGAAAGTTACCAAAGCCTAAAAGGCGAATAAACAGGGGGGAAAGGGAATGAAAAAAGGTTGGGTAGTTTTAATGGCCGTATTGCTTGCATGTTTGGTCGCAGCTTGCTCGTCAGAAGGCGGCAGCACGGATGGGGAGAAGGGTTCTACAGGTACCGCTCAGGAGATATCCGTTCGGGTTAATGATGATCCTGATTTTCTTGACCCGCATAAGGCAACAGCGTCCATTTCATTCCAGATGATTCTGAACATGTTTGAAGGATTGATGGCTCCGGAAACAGATGGTTCCCTTAAAGAAGCGATTGCCGAGAGCTACGAAGTTTCAGAAGATGGGCTGGAATATACATTCAAGATCCGCCAGGGAGTGAAATTCCATGACGGGTCCGACTTGACGGTTGAGGATGTGAAGTACACATTTGACCGCTTAATGGGCAAGGCCGGCGGCGAAAAGATGAAGAATAATTTTGATAACGTCACGTCTGCAGAGGTTGTGGACGAATCCACGTTTAAATTTACATTGGCAGAACCGAACTCAAATTTCCTATATTCTTTGACAGCGTTGACGTCGGCGATCGTACCGGCCAGCAACGATGGCAAGCATAATGAAAATCCGATCGGGACAGGCCCGTTTGCATTCGAAACATATTCGCCTGGCATGAATCTGGTCGTCAAAAAGAATAACGACTATTGGCGTGAAGGCCTGCCTCATTTGGACAAGGTGACGTTTGTGTTCCAATCTGACGATCAGGCAGCAATCATGAGCCTGCTTGCGAATGAAGTTGATGTTACGGCTGTGCCGTGGCAAAGGGTGAATGAAGTGACAGACGGCTATAATACGTCCGATCAAAACAACAACTCATCCTTGGTTGTTACGTTCAATCAATCCAAAGCGCCGTTTGATGATGTGAAAGTACGCCAGGCGATTGCGATGGCAGTCAACAAGGAGGATATCATCGACTCCGTCTTCAACGGCTATGCTGTGAAGCTTGGATCCAATATGAGTCCGGCTATGGGCGATTTCCATGACCCGACTTTAGTGGACAAGTATCCATTTGATGTCGAGAAAGCGAAAGCCTTGCTCGCCGAAGCCGGCTATGAAGATGGCTTTAAGACGAAAATTACTGTTTCCTCTCATAACGGCATCTACAGCAACATTGCCCAGATTGTCGTTGAGAATCTGAAGGCAATCGGCATTGATGTCGAGATTGAAGTGGTGGAATGGGGCATTTGGCTTGAGCGCGTGTATGCCGGCAGGGATTACGAAATGACAGCAATCGACCTGACTGGCCGTCCGTCAGCCTATGAGGTGCTAAATGATTATGTATCGACGAATGACGCAGAAAACTTCTTCTTGTTTAAAAATGAGGAGTTCGACAAAGTGATGTCGGATGTCCTGCATGAAACAGACCCAGCGAAGCAAGTGGACTATTACAAGCAGGCGCAGGGAATCTTGGCAGAGCAGGCGGCAGCTGTGTATATCGCAGATTATCAGATCATTTGGGGTTCAAATAAAGCTGTAAGTGGACTGAAGAGCTACCCGTTCTGGTTCCATGATATGTCTGAGGTGAAAATGACCAATTAGAAAGGAATGAAGCATCATGTTCTATATACTTCGCCGCTTCATCCTGTTGATCATCACAGTCATCCTCGTGTCCATTATCACTTTCGGCGTCTTTCAGATTTTGCCCGGGGACCCAGTTCGCACGATGCTTGGCACCGAGGCGGATGCTGCACAGATTGAGAACCTGCGGTCCGAGCTGGGGCTGGACCGCCCCCTTTACGAACAGTATCTGGATTGGATGAAGGGGTTATTGACAGGAGATTTGGGCAACTCGATTCGCTTTTCCATGCCGGTGGAGGAGCTGTTATTGGCGAGGCTGCCTGTGACGATCTCTTTGGCGGCCATTACACTCTTCATCGTCTGCATCGTTTCCTTGCCTTTGGGGATGTTCGCGGCAAGGCGCCAGAATAAAATAAGCGACCTTACTCTTTCTACAGCTACACAAATTGGGATGGCCGTCCCTTCTTTTTGGCTGGGGATGATGCTTATTTTATATGTTGGCATGAAAATAGATTTCTTTAAAATCAGCGGCTATATCCCATGGTCTACAAGCATTGCAGGAGCGCTCAGTACCTTGCTCCTGCCTGCATTGACGATTGCGATTCCGCAGATTGCGGTGAATTTCCGCTATGTGCGGACAGCGATACTGGAGCAGGTAGGGATGGATTATGTCCGTACGATCCGAAGCAAAGGGATTGTCGAGAGGGTTGTTATGTATAAGCATGTTCTTAAAAACGCAATGATCCCGATTTTGACGGTTTTCGGGATCATAACAGCGGAAATCGTTGCAGGCACAATCATCGTTGAACAGGTATTTTCTTTGCCGGGGGTCGGCCAGCTGCTGATCACGGCCATCAATAATCGTGATTTTCCTTTGGTGCAAGGAATCGTCATGTATATTACTGTAGCGGTCGTTATAATCAATTTCATTGTGGACATTTTATACACCGTTCTTGATCCACGTGTTCGATTGCGATAAGGAGGAGTGGACAATGAATATAAAACAATTTACAAAAAATATAAATTTCATCATTGGCACACTCATTATCGGTGGATTTTTCGTTCTCATGTGCATCAGCTTTATCTACACGCCCCATGATGTATTGGCAATGAATATCCAACAAAAGCTTATTGCGCCGAATGCAGTGAACTGGTTTGGAACAGATGAATTTGGCCGTGATATTTTCAGCAGGGTCATGAAAGGAACACAGACAGCGTTTGCTGTAGGAGTGTTGACGGTCACAATCGGGATAACGTTCGGATTGCTGATTGGAGGGGTGGCCGGATATTTCGGAGGGTGGATCGATGAAATATTCATGCGTATTCTTGATGCCCTCATGGCTTTTCCGGGAATCATCCTGGCTTTGATGCTTGTGGCGATCTTTGGTCCAGGCATTGTCAATACCTCAATCGCGCTTGGGATAATTGCCGTCCCCAATATCGCCCGGATTGTCAGGAGCGGCTTTGTGCAGCATCGGGATTCGGAATATATATTGGCTGCAAAACTGATCGGTGTGAAGACGTATAAAATCATGTTCCGCCACATTTTGCCGAATATTTCATCCCAAATTGTCGTAGCGGCGACGGTTACGTTTGCGACAGCCATGCTGGCAGAGGCGGCACTCAGTTATTTGGGGCTTGGCGTACAGCCGCCGAACCCGAGCTGGGGAAGAATGCTGAAAGACTCCCAATCTTATTTAGTGAGCGCACCCTGGTATACCTATGCGCCGGGAGCGGCCATTACCCTCATGGTGTTAGGTCTTTATATGCTAAGCAATGCTTTAAGGGATTTCTTGGACCCGCGCTCGAAAGCGTAAAAGAATCCATCAGGGGAAAATTGAGGCAAACTCTAGGCAAGCAGTCCACTGATGTGTGTCCATGAAAGAGGATATCCGGAAAGTCTTCTACACTGAATTTCCGGATATCCTCCTTTTTTGCTGTTCTTTGCTGAGGAATGCGTGATAATTTGATAAAAGCCCGTTACTCATGCTATAAGTGTAAAAGGAGTTTTAATTCTGGGATCCGGCCAGTCAGATGGAATCCCATGATGAGAGGATATGAATGTAGCGATGTTGGATAATTTTTGGCGTGATTTACCACGGCCATTTTTTATATTGGCACCAATGGAGGATGTGACGGATGTTGTTTTTCGTCATGTCGTCAGTGCGGCTGCAAAACCGGATGTTTTTTTTACAGAGTTCACGAACTCGGAAAGTTACTGCCATCCAAAGGGACACAATAGTGTCCGAGGTCGTTTGGCTTTTACGGAAGATGAACAACCGATTGTGGCCCATATATGGGGGGACAAGCCTGAATTTTTCCGGCAAATGAGTATTGGTATGGCGGAAGAAGGTTTTAGCGGCATCGATATTAATATGGGCTGCCCTGTACCGAATGTTGCGCAAAATGGGAAAGGAAGCGGCCCTGTCTGCCGCCCGGATGTTGCAGCCGAGCTGATTCAGGCAGCAAAAGCGGGAGGATTGCCGGTAAGCGTAAAGACAAGAATCGGCTTCACTGAAGTGGACGAATGGCGCGGCTGGCTGACACATGTGCTCAAACAGGATATTGCCAACCTGTCCATCCATCTGCGCACAAGAGAAGAAATGAGTGATGTTCCTGCCCATTGGGAGCTCATTCCGGAAATCAAAAAGCTTCGTGATGAAGTGGCGCCGGATACGCTTCTGACAATCAATGGCGATATCCTCGACCGCCAAACCGGATTGGAGCTCGCAGAAAAATATGGTGTTGACGGGATCATGATCGGGCGCGGAATCTTTAAAAATCCGTTTGCGTTTGAAAAGGAAAAAAAGGAGCATAGCAGCAAGGAATTGCTCGATCTTCTGAGGCTGCATCTGGATTTGTATGACCGTTATACGAAGGAAGAAGGCCGGCCATACAAGCCGCTTACCCGCTTTTTCAAGATATACGTCAAAGGTTTCCGGGGAGCGAGTGAATTACGGAATCGGCTAATGAGTACGAACTCTACCGACGAAGTACGTGAGTTGCTCGATGCATTCGAGGAGCGTAATGCGATAGGGGAGTAAGCAGTAAAGGCAACAGTTCACCTGTTGCCTTTTTTGCGTTTCATTAAAAGTTTATCAACGAGTCAAACATATCCCCAATCAGCCGGCCTGCCCCTCTAATCATCCAAAAGATCAGGCGGAACGGTAAGAGTATCAGTTCCGGAACCCAGCAAAGGACATCGGTAACAAAGTCCCAAAAAGTGTATTGATCGTTGCTTTTCCTGGCTTTTCTTGTTTTGGCTTTCCTTTTGCGCCACCATTCTTTCATTTGAACCAACCCTTTATTATAGATTGCCAATGGCATTTGTTACATATATGTACGGTTGAAGGTTCGTTTCGTTTCAATAATTTGCAAGTTGTGTTGCTGTAATGCGGCCTGTGAAAAACAAAAAGAGTGCTTTATACAGGCACTCTTATCTTGGTGATACACTCCCAGATAAACCTTGGGAGCTGAAAATCGGGAACAGGCATTATTGGGCCTGACCGTTTTTATGGATTCTGCAATGATAATCCGCCCACATTTTTACACAATGGCTGCACCTTTTAAGGTTGATGATAAAATCTATTCGAAAAATGAAACAAAACTTTACTCTAAACGACAAGTATATAGAGACAGGGGGAGAGAGGGATGGGAGGTACGATTGATTTTGGAGAAATATATGAACGGTATTATCGCGATGTGTACCATTTCGCGCTTTATTATACGAACAACCGCCAGGAAGCGGAGGATATAACACAAGAAACCTTTCTGAAGGCAATGAGGAAAATCGGGTCGCTTCAGAATCACGACAAGCTGAAGCCATGGATATTGGCAATTGCGAAGCACACAGCAATAGACCAGAAGCGGAAAAGCAAATTTACCGGACTGTTTCCTGATTGGGTTTTCGATAAGGCGGATGAAGATACGAAACCGATCGAACAACAAGTGGAGGACAGGGAAGGCTGGCAGAACATCCAGGGGGCTCTCCTTAAGCTTAAGCCCCATTACCGGTCTGTCATCATCCTAAGAGGGCTTAAGGAGCTGACCGTGGAGGAAACAGCATTTGCCCTTAATTGCAGGGAACAGAAAGTGAGAGTCGATTATCACCGAGCGCTGAACAAGTTAAGGAAGCTTGTAAAATCTGAACAGGAAGGGTGGAGCATAAAAGATGAATGAAGATAGAAACGAACCGATTGATCAAAAAATACTTGAACCTTTGAAAAGGCGTCCGAATCTTGAGCCTGACACACAATTTATAAGCAGTCTGCGTACAAGGCTTATGGACGAAGCGAAACGTTCCTCGCGGATTCCTGTAAAGAAGCCTGCGTTAGTATATTTGTCAGCTTCAGTGTTGGCGGCAACCCTATTATTCATGCTTGCAGTTCCATACCTTCCTTCATTCACTGATCATGCATCAGAACAGCCTGCAGAAAAGAAGGGGGAAGTAGGAAGCATGTCTTTTGAAGAGATAATCGCAGAAAATGATGCGTATAGTGAATTTTACGATATGGTCAGTAAGGTCCTCAATGGTCCGTATCTTATTGGATCAGGACCTGCAAAGACAACCGTCTATTATTTTGAATCCTTGAGGATTGGCGATGCCGAAACTCTGGCGGCCTATCTGTTTGAAGGAGACTTACAGACAGCACAAAAGCTGATTGAGCACTATGGAGGGATGGACCATACTTCCATTGAGTTTGAGAAAATGGTGCAGATTGAGGATGGTGAAAGTTACTACGATATATTCTTTACCTACTTGGATTCCGGAGAAACGAAGAACGGAAGCTTCCTGCTTAAAACGGTGGGAAAAAGCACTTATATACATGACGTTCCGGACGATGAGGTGAAAGATTACGGCTTGCCTGAGGGAGATAACTTAAACTTTAAGCTGACTGAGGAGGAAAGCGAAGCCTATGAAAGGTTTGCTCTTGATCATAACAATGAATATCTGAAAGGACTGTCGCCGATCAGCATTGCCAAGCTTTATATTCAGGCTCAGCTCGATAGCGATTACCATACGAAATATGCCCTTTACACCTCAAGGGAAGACCATCAAATGTGGACATTGGAAGAGGAACTGGAAAAAGCAGAAGGCGACATGCTTTCAACAGGTGCGCTCCTTGATTCATTGGGATGGGTTCAGGAGGGGGAATTCATTGTCGATGATGGGATATCCGGCCATATAGAATTCACTGATGAGTACGGGAACGTGAGAGGCTTCAACATGATCAGGGATGAAGACGGCATATGGAAGGTGACGTTTCTTCCTATCCAATGATAGATATCCTTTTTATCAGTCCCATATGTGCGGGAAATCTGCTTTTCTAATTAACTGTCCAGTATAATAATGGAATCAGTGCAGAAAGTTACAGAACCGTGATTGCACATTACCACATCTGACTGATTATGGCAGGATAATTACGAATGGGGGGATGAAGTATGGAGATGGATTTGGAAATCAACTCAATTAGACGGCTTGAAAAATTCATTAAAAGAGTCAGTGAAAATAAGGAGGTTTGGGGACTGGAAAGTGATGACGGATGGTTCGTTTGTGAATCCAACGAGTATGAGGATACACTTGTGATGCTGTTTTGGTCTGATCGGGCATATGCCCAACAATGCAAGGAGCAGCATGATTTATCTGAATATCATCCGGCTGTCCTGGACTTGGACGGATTTATTGAACAATGGCTGGAAGGATTGGAACAGGATGGATTGCTGGTTGGACTGAATTGGAGCGCAAAATTGATTGGCAAGGAAAGTGAACCTATGGATATTGCCGAAGCACTGGAAGAAGAGCTACTTTAATCTATAAAGTGACTATGTGAAGAACTAGTTTTTATTTATCCCGGTTATACAGGCACGGCAACCTGATTCATATGCATAGGATAGGAATAAAGCGCCGCGGGGGGAAAGAAGCATGTATTTTGTTCCATACGGGTATCCTTATCCTTACTATGTAAATATGCCGGCATATGGTTATGGGCTTCAGCCTATGTATGCACCTATACCGGGAGAGGCATGGAATGCCGAACGGCTGCAGCAGCCAAGACAGAAAATACAGCTGAGAGACTACGGCCCAGATCCGTTTGTTGTTGATATTGAGGCTGCTGTTGAGCAAAACGAGACATTTCGCACAGCCTTATGGACTGGAGACCATCTGCAGGTAACTGTCATGAACATTCGTCCAGGAGAAGATATTGGACTGGAAATGCATCCTCAATTGGATCAGTTTTTCCGTATTGAAGAGGGGCAAGGGAAGGTGCAGATGGGAAGTAAAATGAACCAATTGACGATTGAACGCAATGTAAATGATAACTATGCAATCATGGTTCCGGCGGGCACTTGGCATAATGTCATCAATACAGGCAATACGCCATTGAAGCTATATTCAATTTATGCGCCGCCGCAGCATCCCTTCGGCACGGTTGATATGACGAAAGCAGATGATATGAGGGGCGAAAAATAACAGGAAACTATGCTTTTCGGAAACTTTCGGAGGGAATACGGCATGGCCGCATCAGCGGGGGAATCCACTTCCCCCGCTTTTTAAGCTGGATTCTCATTCGATTGATTTATTTTATTTTCACGAATCTTTTTATCGTTTTTACCTGAAAAATGATCCGGATTTGTTAGCTATGAATGATGTCGGGGAATATAGAGGTGTAAATGATAGAGGGAGAGATGAAGATGGCGGAATCGCAAACTATGAAACAATCAGAACGCTTTGAAGCTGCATTTAACCGAATCCATAAAGTCCTGAAGGATACCCTTCCGCAGTGCAGGACTGACCGATTCGCTGAACTTGTGCAGGAAGGCAGGGGCCATGGCCTTATACGCTACTATGAGAGGGACTTATTTCAATTCGCGAAGCTAAGGAATGCGATGGTTCATGAAAAGATTGATAATGGGTACTACATAGCGGAGCCTCATAAGGAAGCGGTCGAGAAAATCGAAAAGATAGCGGAAGAATTGGAGAAGCCGCCATCAGCCTTGTCGATCAGCACAAAGCCTGTCCGCTACTTCCATGAGGACGACAATCTTGCCGATGTGCTGAAGGCAATCAGGGAGCATTCCCATACGCGGTTCCCGATTTATAATGAGAAAGAGGAATACAAGTGGCT
>CAKQBC010000052.1 GCA_934215995.1 uncultured Bacillus sp.
AATGTTGTTACGTAACAGAAAAGACCATTTTCCTTGTCGTCCTGCCTGTTTCTCATAATTATCCGATGAGTTCCCCGGGAATATTAGGAGTCCTTTATGCTGGAGGTAAAATCGTTTTAAGTCCTTCGCCTAGTCCGGATGTTGCTTTCCCGCTTATTGAAAAGCACCGTGTGACAATGGTACCGCTTGTTCCGTCCCTTGCCCTGCATTGGCTGGATGTGAAGCCGAATCATACGGATGATTTATCGAGCCTGGAAGTCATGCTTGTCGGCGGCTCGAAATTCAGTGCTGAAGCAGCGAAACGTGTGCGTCCTGTATTTGATTGTCAACTGCAGCAAGTATTCGGGATGGCTGAAGGATTGGTGAATTATACTCGCCTCGATGATCCGTATGAAACGAGGATCTATACACAGGGAAGGCCGATGTCTCCGTATGATGAAGTCAGGGTGGTTGATGAAGAAGACAATGACTTGCCGCCAGGGCAACCCGGCCATCTGCTGACAAGGGGCCCCTATACGATCCAAGGATACTATAAATCTCCTGAACATAATGCGAAAGCGTTCACGAAGGATGGTTTTTACAGGACGGGCGATATCGTTTCGGTGAACGCGCAGGGCTATTTGACTGTTGAAGGGCGCGATAAAGACCAGATCAACCGCGGCGGTGAGAAGGTTGCCGCCGAAGAAGTGGAGAATCATTTACTGGCACATGAGGCTGTGCATGATGCTGCTATCGTGGCGAAGCCGGATTATTATTTAGGGGAAAAAAGCTGCGCATTTGTCATCCTGCGCGATGAATTGGCAGGGGCGAAACAGGAATTGAAACGGTTTCTGAAAAACCGGGGATTGGCCACATATAAGATTCCGGATGATTTCATATTCGTTGACCGTTTCCCAATGACCCATATTGGAAAAGTGTCTAAAAAAGATTTGCGCCGGATGTTGGCGGGAGATCTGGAATTACAAAAAACAAATTGATGGAAAGAGGTTTGGTTCAATGACTAAAGAACAGCTGCAAGCCATTTTGTCCCCATATTTGGATGAAGAGGCGGAGGAATTGGCGCTGGATGACGATTTGACGGAGGCAGGGCTTGATTCGATTGCCTTCATGTCGATTACTGCAGAGCTGCGGGCCAAAAATAGTATGGTTACATTCATGGATTTGGCAGAAGAGCCGACGATGGAGGCATGGCTGCGGAAATTCCATGAAAAAGTGGCCGTACAATAAGGAGAGTGGGAGCGTATGAATCAGTATCCTCTAACAGGTGCCGCATCAGGAATTTGGTATGCCCATCATATGACGGGTAGCTCTCTGTACAATACGGCAGAGTGCGTCCGTATCAAGGGGGAAATCAATATCCAATTGCTGCTGCGGTCAGTGAATGAAACGATCATGTGTGCAGAAGGATTACATATCGAATGCTTTGAAAATCAAGGGCAAATCCGGCACCGTGTAAAAGAGAATATATCTTTCCGGTGCGAATATGAGCCGAACATAAGCGGAAAAGGAATGAGTAGGTTAATAGATGAGGATGTAGCCTCCGTTTTATCGCTGCAGCAGGATGATCTAGTGCGCGCCATTCTTTTTTCCGTGCCGGGGGACGGGCATTATTTGTATGTGCGAATCCATCATCTGGTCAGCGATGCGTTCAGTTTCGGGCTAATTTATCGCGATTTGGCTGCACGGTATCGGGCCTATGCAGAAAATAAGCCGTACAATCATTCATTTGGCGATTATGCAGATGTCATGGAAGAAGAGCGGCAATATACAACAACGAAAGTCTACGAGAATGACCGGGCATTTTGGCTGGATAAGCTGGATGGCGCAGAAGCTGTATCGTTAACGGGCCGGGCTGTCTCGGATTTTGGTGATTGCATAGTCGAGCGTTCGCCCATCGGCCAGGAATTGTGGATGAATATACAGGAGACGGCAAAACAGCTGAAGGTGAATGCCCAGCAGCTGTTCACGGCGGCTGTTGCTCTTTATACAGAGAGGCTTACCTCTTCCGGGACGGTTATTTTAAATATCCCGATGATGGGACGGATCGGGACAAAAGCGGTGAATGTACCTTGTACAAGGGTGAACATGATTCCGCTTCGCATTGAGGTAAACGATGAAGATACTTTTGCATCGATATGCCGGCGGGTGAAGCTGGAAATGAAGGAAGCGGCGAAGCACCAATTCTACCGGCATGAACAGTTGCGGCGTGACCTGAACCTGGCCTCGGATGAATTGCTGTACGGCCCGCAAGTCAATTTTATGCCCTTCTATGAAGAGCTCGACTTTGGCACTGCCATCGGGCACATAGAAAAAGTGGCAACCGGTCCTGTTGAAGATATTGCGTTCAATATATATGGATCTGAGGAAGGCATACAGCTGGATCTGGCTGCAAACAGCCTTTGCTATAGCGTTCAAGAGGTGAAAGGGCATGCAGCCAGGTTCCGGCTTTTCCTGAAAGAGCTGTTGGCTGCCGGTGAAACAGAAATATACAAAGTGCCTGTCATTTCGGGAGAAGAGCGGGATAGGCAGCTGGCAGACTGGAATAATTATGAAAAGTCTGACCGGGGAAGTACGGTTTATGAGCTGTTTGAGCTGCAGGCGAGGAAGACGCCGGACAAGATAGCGATTGAAATGGGAAACCAATCGATTACATACAAGCAGCTTGAACTGGCTGCGGAAAGGATTGCGCTAACATTAGCCAAAAATGACGTTAAAGCCGAAGCGTACGTCGGCATATGTATGGAACGTTCTATTGAGATGGTTGCCTCGATGCTGGCTGCCATGAAGATAGGAGCTGCCTATATTCCGCTTGATCCCGATTATCCTGCGGAAAGGCTCGATTATATGCTTTCAGATGCCGAGCCGGCTGCCGTGCTTGTGAATATGGTGCCGGTTCCGTTTACGAATCCTCTAAAAGTGATTCATGTCGATGAAGCGCATGGTGTAGAAGGGGAACAGATAACGAAGCCTAATATGGGACAGGCAGCCTATATGATTTATACTTCCGGCTCAACAGGCAATCCAAAAGGTGTAGTCGTCGAAATGCCTCAATTGGTGAACTTCCTGCAGGCGATGGAGCAGTCATTTGATTTTCGGGATAATCACCGTCTGCTGGCGGTTACGACAATATGCTTTGATATTTCCGCTTTGGAATTGTATTTGCCGTTGTTGTCTGGTTCTTCTGTCATTCTGGCTTCAAAACAGCAGGTCCGGGATCCTGTGGAGCTCTCCGGAATTCTGGCTGACAAGCAAATTACGATCATGCAGGCAACGCCGACCGTTTGGCAAATGCTCGTGAAATACGCGCCGCATGCACTCAATGGCTTGATTGCTTTGACAGGAGGGGAAGCATTGCCGCTCAGTCTGGCAGAAGCCCTCGATAAGGCGGGTGCCCGGGTCCACAACATGTATGGCCCTACCGAGACGACTATTTGGTCTGCGACCATGCCGATCGGACAGCCGATGCGGAATTTGCCTCCTTTAGGGAAGCCGATTTTGGATACCCGATTATACGTCTTGGATAAAAGGCTTCAGTTTCTGCCGCCTGGTGTTGCCGGTGAACTGTATATTGCCGGAGAAGGCGTGGCGAGGGGGTATCATGGAAGGAGGGCGATGACTGCAAGCCGTTTTGTCGCCAATCCTTTTGGGGAACCCGGCAGCCGCATGTACCGTACTGGCGACCTGGTGAGATGGAATGATGATGGCACACTGCAATACATCAGCAGGGCTGACCATCAGATTAAAATTCGCGGTTTCCGTATCGAAACGGGTGAGATAGAAGCAAAACTTGAGGCAATGCCAGGGGTGGAGCAGGCAGTCGTGCTGGTGAGGGAAGATCATCCCGGAGACAAAAGGATCATTGCTTATGCGGTAGCTTCAGCAAATGAAGAACAGCTGCTGGCACTGGCAAGAAAACAGCTTCCTGATTATATGGTCCCGTCCTGCATTATCTTCCTGGACAGCATGCCTTTGACAAACAACGGGAAGATCGACAGAAAGCAGCTTCCTAAACCGCAGGCTGGCAAAGCGGAGAAAAAAGCGCCCGGAAACGAAATTGAACAAAAGCTATGCCGATTATTTGAAGAAGTGCTCGGTGTCCCTGCAGGGATCGATGAAGATTTCTTCCGGCTCGGCGGCCATTCGATATTGGCTACACAACTGCTTTTGAAAATTCGCGCCGAGTTCCAGATAGAAATGTCGATAGCGGCTATTTTTTCTCATCCCACTGTCGAAACATTGGCACCGTTTGTGCGTGATGCAAAGCGAGCGGCTTCTCATGCCCCGGCAGCCAGCCGAACTGGCAGCCTGCCGCTTTCGGACCATCAGCGGAGCTTATGGTTTATCCATCAACTGGAAGGTCCGGCTGCTACATATAATATTCCGTTGGTTTACAGGTTTAAAAGCAAGCTGAACATGGAAAGGTTTATGCAGGCTGTCCAGCTAGTTGCAAGGAGGCACAGTATTTTACGTACACGATATCCGTCAAAGGATGGCATTCCTTATCAGGTAATAATCGATGAACCAGCTGCTATCGATGTACTGTATGCGGATAAGGATCGGGAACAGCAACTGATTCATGAGGCCGCCTGTTATCCGTTTAACCTTGAACAAGAAGCCGGGCTGAAAGTAACGATCATCAATGACCTGATTGCTGTGGTCACGATGCATCATATCAGTTCGGATGGATGGTCTTTATCGGCTTTCACGGAAGATTTGGAGAAGGCGTATCATACCGGTGAATTGCCATCGCTCGACTATCAATATGGGGATTTTGCTCTTTGGCAATTGAATCAATCGGGGTCCGGGGACTTGGTCAAGAGAGAGCTAGCCTATTGGACGGAACAGCTAAAAGGGCTACCGGAAGAAATTGAACTGCTGCGTGACCGGAGAAGGCAGCATTCTGTACAGGCAGAAGCAGGTTCATTTCTCTTCCGGATTAATCCTGAATTGCATAGCCGGCTCAAGGGGCTTGCAAACAGGGAACATGCGACGCTTTACATGGTCCTGCAGGCTGCTTTTGCGGCTCTTGCGACAAAGCTTGGGGCCGGAGAGGACATTGTTGTCGGGAGCCCTATTGCAGGACGCGAGAAAGAGGAACTGTTTGGCTTGATCGGCATGTTCATCAATACGGTGGTCATGAGGACGGATACGAGCGGAAATCCGGCATTTTCAGAAATTCTTCGAAGGGTGAAAAAGACGAGTATAGAAGCATTTGAGCATCAGCACCTTCCTCTGGACAGGATTGTCGAACAGCTGAATCCGCCGCGGATGGCATCGCGGCATCCCCTGTTCCAAATCATGTTTGCTCTGCAAAACACGCCGCAGCCAGAGCTTTCGCTCGATGGCAATGAAGCCGATATTTCCCTGTATCCTGTAGGAAATGCGAAATTTGACCTGAGCATTGAAATGCGTGAGTTATTCAGAGACGGCATTGAGGACGGCATTGAAACAATTGTTCAATACCGCACGGATTTATATGACGAAAGCACGGTCAAATCCTTAATGGAGCGTTTTGGGAAGGTTTTGGGCCAGGCAATGGCGAATCCGTCGATAGAGGAATTGGACATCATCACGGAGGAAGAACGTGAAAAAGCAATCTACGGTTGGAATGAGAGGAATGTTCATACAGATCCTGCGACGATTGTCAGCCTGTTTGAAGCGAAGGTGCGGCAATTTCCGGACAGAAAGGCGCTCTCTTATGCAGGGGAATCATTGACATATGGACAGCTGAATGCCAACGCGAACCGGCTTGCCCGGCATTTAATCAAAAAAGGCTTGCGGCCGGAATCGTATGCAGCACTTTTGATGCCAAGGTCTATGCCAATGGTGATCAGCATTTTGGCTGTCCTGAAGACAGGCGCCGCCTATGTCCCGATCGATCCGGCATATCCGAAAGAGCGTATTGATTACATCCTCGATGATGTAAAACCGGTTTGCCTTCTTACAGGAAGTGAAGAACTGCTATCAGTCCGATTTGAAGAAGAAATCATTGCCTTGGATCGATTTTGCTTTAATGACCCCGATGGGGCGGATGTCCAGGAATCCGAACGCCTTGCTCCGCTTGACGCATACAATCCTGCTTATATCATTTATACATCAGGCTCTACCGGACGCCCAAAAGGGGTGGTTGTACCGCATCAGAATGTGGTTCGTTTACTGAACGCGACCAATCATTGGTTCGGCTTTGATGAAAAGGATGTTTGGACACTTTTCCATTCATATGCATTCGATTTCTCTGTTTGGGAAGTATGGGGAGCGCTCCTGAACGGGGGTGAGCTGGTCGTTGTTCCGTATGAAGTGAGCCGCTCACCGAAGGATTTCCTACAGCTTCTTGTTGATGCCAAAGTGACCGTATTGAACCAGACACCTACCGCCTTTTATCAATTGATGCAGGCTGACCGGGAAAATAGCGGGCTGGGCAGCCATTTGCGGCTGCGTTATGTCATCTATGGGGGAGAGGCTCTGGACTTGCCCCGCCTGCAGGACTGGTACAGCAGGCATGAAGAAAAATCGCCTTTGCTGGTCAATATGTACGGCATCACAGAAACGACAGTTCATGTAAGCTATCTGGCACTCAGAGAAGGGATGCTTGAGACGGGAACAAGCAGCCTTGTTGGAACCGCTATACCGGATTTATCCGTCTACGTTCTTGATTCGCTATTAAGGCCGGTCCCGCCTGGCGTGATTGGTGAAATGTATGTCGCAGGCGAAGGGCTCGCGCGCGGGTACCACGGTCGAATGGCTTTGACTGCTGAGCGTTTTATCGCCAATCCCTTCAGTCCGGCGGGAAGCAGGATGTACCGGACCGGTGACTTGGCAAGGTGGACGAAGGATGGTGTGCTGGATTATGTTGGGCGCATTGATCACCAAGTGAAAATCCGCGGTTTCCGTATTGAGTTAGGTGAAGTTGAGCATGTGCTACTGAAGCATCCGGCAGTGGCGCAGGCAGCGGTCATTGCCCGTGAGGAAAATCCGGCCGATATTCGTTTGGCGGCGTATATTGTTGCTGAAAAGGGAAAAGAGGCTGATATACAGGAGATTCGCCGGATTGCAAGCCTTGACTTGCCTGACTACATGGTGCCGTCCACGTTTACCTGTATGGAAGAAATGCCGCTTACGACAAACGGCAAACTGGATACGAAAAGCTTGCCGAAGCCGGAAATCTTCATTGATCAGTCTGCGCTTCCGCAAACGCCTCAAGAGGAATTGCTTTGTGAGATATTCAGCGATGTCCTGAATGTGCCTCAAATCGGGACGAACGACAGCTTTTTTGAATACGGCGGCCATTCGCTGCTTGCTGTCCAATTAATCGGCCGGATAAAAGAAGCGTTCGGCAAGGAACTGACGATCGGCCATTTATTTGAGGCCCCGACCGTAACGGGAGTGGCTAATCAGCTCCAAAACGACAGGCAGCCATCGGCACTTGACGTTTTGCTCCCGCTTAGAACCGGTTCTGAAAATCCGCTCTTCTGTGTGCATCCGGCAGGAGGATTAAGCTGGTGTTACGCAGGGCTGTTAAAGTCATTGCCGCCCGGCTGTGCTCTGTATGGCTTGCAGGCAGCAGGGATCGCCCGTCAGGAAAGCCTGCCTAAGACACTGGAACAGATGGCAGCGGGATACATTGATGCTATAAGGAGCATGCAGCCCCAAGGCCCGTATCGCCTATTAGGCTGGTCACTCGGGGGGAATGTTGCCCATGAGATGGCTGTCCAGTTGGAAAGGATGGGGGAGAAAGTAGAAGTGCTGGCCATTATGGATGCTTATCCGTTCCATTTCTCACCGCCGTATGAAGTGAGTGAAGACCAGGAAGCTTTGGTTGCATTGCTGGCTTTGGCGGGCTATGAGCCGGAGATGGATGCCGCACTTACGCAGGAAACCGTAATAGAGCAGCTGGGAAAAGAGGGGAGTGCGATCGCTTCCCTTCCAGAGGATACGATCCTGCGGCTTAAAGATGTGTATAAAAATTCCATCAGGCTTCTGAAGGAGCATCAGGCAGGGAAGTACGGTGGGAATATGGTGTTCTTCCGTTCAACGATCGTTCCTGACTGGATACCGGTTACTGATGCCGAAGCTTGGGCGCCATATGTCGCCGGCTCGATAATAAGCCATGATATCGAGAGCCGCCATAAAGATATGTGCAGGCCGGAGCCTCTTTCGCAAATTGGTTCGGCACTGTGCGGGCTGCTGGCGGCTAAAAAGGAGGATGAACAATATGCTTAATCCATTTGAAAACGAAAATGGCCGCTACATCGTACTGATCAATTACGAGCATCAATATTCGTTATGGCCGGAGCCAATTGATGTCCCATCCGGGTGGTCTGTGGTATACGGGCCGGATACAAAAGCTGCCTGCGGGCAGTACATAGAGGAGAACTGGAAGGATATGCGCCCGAAGAGCCTGCGGGATAAGATGGATGGAGTATATGCGCAGTGAGCAGGCAACATAAGGCCATCATCGTCTTATATGTAGTATCGATGTTCATGGTATCAATCGACAGTACAATTGTGAATGTGATTCTTCCAGCCATTGCAAGTCAATTGGGAGTGCAGATGCATCAGACAAACGGCATCAATATCGCTTATTTCGTTAGCATAGCGGTCTGTTTGCCGGCATCAGGCTACCTGGCGAACCGGTTTGGAGTGAAAACGATGCTTCTGGCCGGAGTGGGACTGTTCACATTTGCATCCCTTTTATGCGGAATGGCTTCTTCCCTAAGCGGCCTGATTGCTGCTAGGTCCCTCCAGGGGTTGGCGGGCGGTATCATCATCCCGGTAGGAATGGCTATGCTATTCAGGACTTTCCCGCCTGAACAGCGAAAAGTGTTAGCGGGATCACTCGTTTTGCCGATCGCCTTTGCCCCGGCGATCGGACCGCTTGCCGGGGGTATAATGTCCGAGTTCCTGTCGTGGGAGTGGTCTTTTTTCATCAATATTCCGATTGGCCTCGCTGCCTTGGCGGTTGGTTTCTTTGCAGTGAAGGAATTTGAGAAGTACCGCCCTCCATTTGATTGGAAAGGGTATGCATTAATCGGCATTGGCCTTCCTTCGGTTATGGCCTCTATGAGTCTTTCTGTTTCAATTGGGATAACGTGGCTTACTGTCCTTCCGGGGGCAGCGGGGCTGGCTTTGCTGGTGCTGTTTTACCGGTACGAATACAATGCTGAAGAACCGCTCCTTGATGTCCATCTGTACAGGGACAACTTATTCAGATCGTTAAGCTTTGTAGCGATGTGTTCGATGGGGTCTCTCATGGGCATGCTCTATTTGTTTCCATTATTCTATCAGACTGCATACTCCGCTTCCCCCCTCGAAAGTTCGATGATTACGTTTACAGAGGCTTTGGGGTTAATGGCGGCATCCCGCCTGCTGCCGAAAACGGCGAAACGTTTCGGCATGAAGACCGCTATCAAGGGCGGGTTGCTCGGTACAATACTGATTTTCACGTGTATCCTTATATTGGGGCCTGATTCCAATCCTTGGCTACTTCGATTCCTTATGTTTTGCGTCGGCATTTTTTTAGGCCATTCAGTGATCGGTTCGCAAGTGACAGCCTTTAATCATGTTACGAAGATGTCAATGGGGAAAGCGACTACTCTTTACAATGTGATGAACCGTGTTGGGGCGGCTTCGGGGATCGCAGTTGCTGCAGCTATCCTGGCGGCGTCCAGTCAATTCGGCATTATGGCTTCCTACCGGTTTGCTTTTGTAGGCACGATTCTATTCCTCGCAGCCGGCGTGCTATTCGCATTACATATGAAAGAAGAGACTGAACCGGTGAAAGGGGAAGCTGCATGACCCGCATTTATGCAACGAGGCTTGAGGCGATTGGAGAGGGTTTCTCCGAAACTGTGTATCCTTTCTTGGATGGACATGTACAGAAGAAAATCTGCCGTTTGAGAAAAAAGGAAGATAAGATGAGGACATTATTAGCGCATGCCATTGTGAAAATGGTGCTTTCAGAGCAGCTTCAGAGAGAACCGCAAGACATTCCTTTTAAAATGAATGAATATGGCAAGCAAGGATTGGCAGGAGAAGAAAGGCAATTCAACATAACGCATTCCGGGGAATTCATACTTGCCGCAATCGGGGAGCAGCCGGTCGGGATCGATGTGGAAAAAAATGAAAATAGGGACTTCTCGCTTTTCAGGGACATATGGGGTGAAGGGCAGCACGCCCATTTTGAACTCAACGACTGCCGGTCCTTCTATAAGGTTTGGACCGCCAAAGAAAGCTATGCAAAATATCTCGGGACCGGTCTGCACTCAAATATGGAAGAGATTATTCTGCAACGGGACAATTCAATAATCGATCAAGGGAAGGAGACAGGAATAGCTGTTAAATATATTCATCTCCATCGGGATTACACCTGTGCTGTATGCAGCAAAGAAGAAATCGAATCAATTACATTTGTGGAACGGGATAAAATAGAGAATTTCTTCATAAGCAGGCGACAGGGAAAGGATGCATCCCATTTTTCATAATAGGCTGCCTTAAAACAGCAAAAAGCACGTTTGAAAATAAACGTGCTTCAGTGTGTAGACAAATTCAATTTTGAGCATTTTTCTTTGAAATTGCACATCAGACTGATTGAAAACGTTTGTCAGTCGAGGCGCGCCAGACCGGCGAAGACGCGAATAGAACCATTAAGGAACGTAAGCTAAAAGCGTCGCGTCCTGCGACAACGCTTACGTGATAAACATCCTGTTCACCTCATGAGCGGACGAGCCGGGCAAGCAACGAA
>CAKQBC010000053.1 GCA_934215995.1 uncultured Bacillus sp.
CTCCTTATAAACCGCGTCCTCCGTCTACATGCAGGGTTGTGCCCGTAATGGCACCAGCCTCTTCCGAAAGCAAGAAGGAAACGGAATTCGCTATATCCTCCGGTGCAATCAGTCTTCCGAGCGGAACCGACTGCACAAATATTTGCTGTTTGGCCTGTTCCACATCCGCCCCTTCTGCTGCAAACTGCCCCAGCATTTTTGTATCCGCGGGACCGGGATGTATCGTGTTCACACGCACCTGAAACGGCGCCAATTCGATCGCCATGGCACGGGAAAAGCTTTCTGCCGCTCCCTTGGATGCAATATAAGCCTGCAAGCCCGGCCTCGGACGGACAGCTGATATAGAAGCAATATTAACGATTGACCCTTTTCGGGCCTGTTTCATTTTTGCCGCTACTGCCTTTGTGCTTACAAAAAGGCTTTTCACATTGACATCCATCACCTTGTTCCAGAACTCCATTGATACCTCTTCGATAGGAGCCGCCGACTGGGCAATGCCGAGTGCATTGACAAGGCCTGCAATTGTCTCCGCCTTCTCAACAAATGTTTTTACCTGTTCTTCATCCAATGCATTTCCTTGTTCATAATAGAAATTCGGATGTGAATAAGGGCTTTCCTCCGCTAAATCTATGCCAGCGACACGATATCCGTCAGCGACCAGCTTTTTTACGATTGCCTGGCCCATGCCGCCGGCAGCCCCTGTCACAATTACAGTTTCCATATTAGGCACCCCTCCCCGCATAACTTGCTTTGACTGCCTCGCAAATTGCAGCTCCCATTTCTGCAGTCGTGGCTGAACCGCCAATATCGGCTGTCCTCACCTCTCCTGCCCTCAGCACTTGTTCAATCGCAGAAACGATTGCTTGTTCCAGATCCGTGCGGCCCAGATGCCCAAGCAGCAGGGCCAAAGACCAAATCTGGGCAACCGGATTGGCGATGCCTCGCCCCGCGATATCCGGCGCCGAGCCATGCACCGGCTCAAACATCGATGGATACAGGCGCTCCGGATTTATATTGCCTGAAGGAGACAGCCCGAGCCCCCCGATGATCGCCGACCCTAAATCGGATAAAATATCGCCGAATAAATTGGAGGCAACTACAACTTCGAATTCCTGCGGTTTGTCGACGAAGTAAGCGACAAGCGCATCTATGTAGTAGGATTTGAGCTGCAGCTCCGGATATTGCTCCATCTGTTCCTTTACGCATTCGTCCCAAAACTTCATGGTATGGATGACCGCATTTGACTTCGTGGCGCTTGTGACCGTCGCCTTTCCGTATTTCAGTGCATAATCGCATGCAGCACTAACGATATTGTCGATTCCCGTTTTTGTCATGACGGTATTCTGGATGGCCATAGCCTGGGGCGAACCCGCATACAATCTCCCGCCGCTGTTCGAGTATTCACCTTCCATATTTTCACGGAAGATGACGAAATCAATATCTTCCGAACGGGCCAGCGGAGACGTAATCCCCGGAAGCGACTTGACCGGACGGAAATTCACATACTGCCGGAATTGCTTGCGGATCGGCATAATCAGTTCCCAGACCGTCACATCATCCGGAACCCTTTCGTCCCCGATTGCACCAAACAGAATGGCATCATATTCCGTAAGGGTTTTTAAGCCATCCTCAGGCATCATCCTGCCTGTTCTGACATAATAGTCGGAGCTCCAATCAAAAACTGTTGTTTCAATAGGAAGATCATGATCAAGCTCCTGGATTGCCTGAAGGACCAGCAATGCTTCCTTCATGACTTCCTTGCCGATTCCATCTCCCGGGATGACCGCTATTTTCACGCTTCACCACCTGCCAAAAAGAGCAAAGCCGCCTTCCTGTAAATCGCTGTCGTTTCAGCGAGCTCCTCTACATCTATGTATTCATCAATCTGATGCGGAATTTCCCGGTCGCCTGCCCCGATTGTCACAATCGGCACGCCATGGACATGGAGAAATGTCCCGTCCGTCGCGCCAGGCACCCCATTGTAGATCGGCTCTGTTTCCAGCACATCTTTTACCGCTTGATACACGGCTTGTACAACCGGCTCATCCTTAGCCGTCGCTGTTGCCGGCCGATTGTCCAGAACCGTCAGCTCCGCTTTGAAGTCAGGATCATCTTCCTTGAGCCGTTCAACAATGGCTTCAATCCTGCCGAGCAGTTCATCATGATCCTGCGCAGGCACCGTTCTTATGTCGAGCGTAGTCATGCAATGGTCAGGAATGACATTGATTTGTGCATCCCCTTTCACCGGCGAGCGCAAAATGGTCGGTGTGATCGTCGGCCATTTTAAAAACGGGTCTTCTCCAAGCTCGTTCTGAATCTCTTTCTCCAGCTTCTCTAATTCTGTAATAAATCTGGCCATGCGCCAGTTCGGATTAACACCGCTCCAGGAAATCGCCCCGTGCGCCATCTTCCCGTATATATCCACGCGAAGACGGATGGCGCCCCGCTGCGCGATGCACACCTGGTTTTCCTCCGGCTCGCAGATGATCGCCCCGTCCACTCCATCCGCCCAGCCCTGCTTAATGAAATGCTTGATTCCGAGCATCATCCCCTCTTCATCACAGGGAATGCATAAGATAATCTTTCCTGTGAATTCCTCCTGATCGAGAAGGATAGATTGGCAGGCAGTAATCATGCATGCAAGATTACCTTTTGTATCGTTTGTGCCCCGTCCGTACATCCGCCCATCAATGATTTCGGCGCCGAATGGGTCATAGCTCCAGGCCTCCCGGTTCCCTTCCGTCACAACATCCGTATGCCCTTCAAACAATAGCGTCTTGCCCGGTTTCCCGGAATCAATAATGCCGATTACATTCGGGCGGCCCGGCGCCACTTCCTCCACATATGTTTCAATTCCAATTTCCCTTATGTATTGAGCGACATATTCAGCCGCCTTTTGCTCTGTACCGACGCCATCATCCCGAAAAACACTGTCGATCCGGACAAGCGTTTGTGTCAGATTAATAACGGCCTCGCGGTCCCGCAAATACGTTCCAGATTTCTTCAAATCCAACATGCACAGCACCCTTTCCGAATTTTCTGAAATATTTGATTATCCTTAAGTGTAACATTCCAGCACATAATAATCTTTTTACGCTATGTAATTTTTATTGAGAAAAAATTTTACTTTTTGTAAAACTATTCTCCCATAGCCGGTGACCATCCTACAGGACTTAATCACTTATTAACTCTGTATGTTTGTCTATGAATCTACAAAATGCAACAATTTCTTTTATTCTATTGTTTGTTTATGTTCGCCGCGGCTTGGAAAATCCCTTTTTTACAGCAAAAAAGCCTGCACTTGCAAATGCAGGCTTCCAATTCATTCAATTGTCCATCTCCGCCACCCGTCTCGTTTCCTTGTATTTGTTGAATGCGCCAATGACCCATAAAACCATGCTCGCGAGCAGCACACCCACCAATAAGAGGCCATCCAAAAAAGCCATTGAATAGACGCTGTTATTCATAAATTGACTATATGTGAATGCCAGCATCGAATAAAGATTGGGAATGATAAAATAGATCAGCAAGGCTGCTGCAAATAGATAACCGCAGACTTGCAGAGAACTAAAACCTTTGATGTAACGGTATTCGCGGCTGTTCCAGTCACTGAATATTTCATTCAGCTTTGTGCGGTTCATGATATTTTTCAAATATGAATTGGCTGCTTCATGAAGATTGCCGATATGCAGTGCATTTATTAATATGAAATATAAATCCGTGCGAAGAAATATGAGAAAGTGCATGGAGAATTGGATAACCATACAGAATGTAATCAGGCTGGCGAGTTCCGAAAGCGTCCCTGGGAGCAATAATTGAAACACCAATAAGGAAAATAAAACACATGTATCAAACATGATGCCTGCCAGATACGGGACTATCCTTTTGTTTTTTTCCACTGACCACAGCCCTGTCATATCTGCCTCAACAACCAGCCATATAAGCCTTAAACTCAATTGGAACCGGACAGGCAGGCCTAAACGGATGACTGCCAGATAATGCCCGAACTCATGAAAGAGCGTCAGCATCCAGCTTATGATGAAAAATAACAGGACATTGACACCGGTATATGCGGAGACCATGCTCTTATCATAGGAAGGAAACAAATCAGGAAATAAAACGAATAAGCTGATGCACCCTAAAAATAAAATGCTGTATATGACAACGGACAATGGAGAAAAGAGGATACCCGCAAGCCTGCTCCCTCTCATCACCAGCGGCTGTCGGTCCCCTAGATTTCTCAGAATCTCCCCATCTATAGAATAGACAAGGCCGATTTCACTCAAATCCTGCAAAAAATCGATCACATCTACATCATAGCCGTATGTTTCCTTCAAAGAAGACGCGACTTCCCCGACAGAGTTTTCCCCATCGCAAAGCCCGACCAAAATGGCTGCCTCTTCCGGTACTCTGATGAATGTCGATATGTCCTTGTCCCCTACCGTATATTCTTCACCATCCTTCTGGACAGACAACCGTAACTGGACAATGGAACTTTCATTAATAGACATGCTCCGCTCCTTTGTTCATATGCGCAATTTCTATCAATGTATCCAAGTCGACAGGCTCAGTGGATGCATTGTTCCCGCTACAAGTAGGGCAGCATTCCATTTTGGCGTGCTCCTCATTGGAGAGTTCTCCGTAGTTGATCGTATCAAGCATGATGGTTGTTGAGGTTTGGATAGCCGGGGAAAAACCTGTTATATGTTTGGCAATTTCATTCGTAAACAGGCCCGTCATTACGGCAATATTTGGAGCGAATGCAGTATTTCTCCCTTCTAATATCAACCCATAATTCCCTCTCAGATGTGCTTCAAAACTCGGGTCGCTTTGCAGGTTATGGATCAAATAGCAATCATAGCAGGCACTTGTATGAGGGAGGAATTTTTGCCATAGGATACGTCTATTGGCTACACCACCTTGGAGGAAAGGTTTCTTTTGCTTCACGCAGGCAAAGTTAACCCATCTGGCCGATAAAAGGCTGGGCTGGTCGATCGTATTCAGAACGATATCAGCTTCTTTGATCACCGGAGATAAACATTCACTGTTTTCCACTTTAAGATTATGTACTTCTATCTCCACCTCTGGATTCAGGTTTGTCATTCTTTCATATAAAACTTCGGTCTTATGCTTGCCTATATCATCCTGTGAATAAAGGAATTGCCTATTCAGATTGCTTATCTCGACTTTATCGTAATCCAGGCCAATCAATTTGCCGATTCCCATTCCGACAAGGCTTCCGACAGCCATGTTGCTTCCTCCCAGCCCCAATACACAGACGGATGCCTCTCTTAACGATTTCTGAAAAGCATGCTTGTTTGTCTTCAAGTTAGAGAATCCTGAAAAATAATTAATGTTTGCCCTATAACGTTCATCTTGTGCGTCATTCGGATATCCGTGCTCTATCTCTTCAACATCTTCCAGCACCCCATAGGAATCAAGTTCATATATGAACTCAGTCAATTCATCAAGATCAGCCTTGGCATCGATTGCGAGGTCCTGGATTGTTCTTGTTCCATCCATTAGGCCTAAGAGATTCTTAATAAGCCCATCGTCATCCTCTATTTCTAAAGATTCCTTATCCAAGCCAATAATCAGCATGTTGTTAGTTTCGATTACCGGTTTATATATTTGTTTCAGAATCGGTTTCATCTTTGGCCTCCTCATTTATACAAAAGGCTCTAGGATTAATCCTAAAGCCTTCCGTGTGAATGTATGTTATGCGAAATGTATTGCCAGCGGAGTCAATTTCTCCACTTTTTTGATTTTAATTTTTTTCAAAGTCTCTTCACCTCCTTAAGTGCCCCGACAATCTTTACTGGACATCGGCTACGGATACATCTTATGTCCCTAAATTTCCCGCTAGCACAAAACACTCTTAATTAATATGAAAATGATTCCTTATGACTAGAACCAAATCTAATACCGGACATATGTCGCAAAAAAACGACAGACAATCAATTGAAGGGCAGGATGAAACCCACACAACTCCACGGCAGATCAAAGGAAACTTTTTTGAAATGCAGTAGGACTAACCTTATAAATGTGACAGAGAACCCACTAAAGAATGCCATCGCCTATTGTTTTTAGACCCATTGTTCCTTATAGTAGTTTTTATAAATCGTAAGGGAGGAACTCTATGAAACATAAGCTTCTGCCATTTATCATATTAATCATGGGCATTACGTACATCTATTTCATCCCATCCGAACCTTTTGCGCTAAAAATTCTGTTTAAGCTGATTCCTATGTGGCTGATCATCTATTATGCCTTCATCCAGAAGCCGGATGGAGCCAAACAGAATAAAGGTCTGATTCTTGCCGGCCTGTTCTTTTGCATGCTGGGTGATGGACTGCTTCATTGGTTTCTGGTTGGGCTAAGCTGCTTTCTGATTGGCCATATCATTTATATTTTCGCATTTCTTAAAAAATGGCGCTTTTCAAAGCTTCGGGCTTTATCGGCAATCCCGCTCCTGGCATTCAGCCTAGTCATGGGCAATCAACTCATACAGGCCCTTCAATCGGAAGGAAATGATGGTCTGATCTTACCAGTCATCTTCTATATAGGGGCGATTTCCTTAATGGCATGGGCAGCCTTCATGACCGGCAATCTGTATGCGATCATCGGCAGTCTGCTGTTTGTCATTTCCGATACTGTACTGTCCTGGAATATGTTCATATCTGACGTACCGTACTCGCACTTCCTCATCATGGCAACCTACTACACTGCCCAGTTTTGTATTGCCTCAAGCTTAAGGGAACCATCCAGACAACCGGGACTCACGTAAATCTCAAACATGTGGAGATAATTAAACTGCTTCGACGGACAGAAATCTCTGTATTGAGAGAACAGCCGGCTAGGACCGGCTGTCTGCTTGTCATTCAGCGGGTTGAAGAAAACCCGCTGATTTTTCTATGCACTCTTTGCCTTGCAACGCACCTGAAAAACTGACCGATACCTGCTATTCAACCGCCTGTTATATGTTAAAATAAATCAGAACATTCCAACGAATGCGGAGGGATTTTTTAGTTGAGCGACAAGAAAAAGAACCACAACAATACATTTCGCGCCATGCTGAGCTGGGCCGGAAAACTATTCGTGCTGTTTATGGTCAGCTTACTCGTTCTTTTTTCACTGGCCCTGATTTGGATTGCATACCTCGTCTATAAGGATGGGTATGGGGGATGGGCCTTTCTGCTTCTGCTGGCGGGCATCGTGCTTTTTGTCTACGGCGCCCTATTGTTCAAGATGGCGCTGCGTATGCCAAGGATCCGTTATGGGCTGGAGTTTAAAGAGGATGGCATTTATCAATATTTCATCGATTTTGACCAGCAGGAGACAATCGAAAGGTTTGTTCTCTATGACCAGATCAAGCGCCTATACGTTGGCCCTGCAGCGGTGAAAATCCATAAACAGCCTTATTACTATATTGCCGTACGGATCGTTTGGGAGTGGTCGGAGAACGGTGAGAAAGCCTACGCTTCCGCCATTGCGGAAACGGAGGGACAGCTTGTAGAGACCATGAAGAGATTTTCCGGGGAAATCCCCATCCATGCAACCGAGTATAATATCAATCATTTCCCCGACATCGGTTTGCCTGTCGTTTTAGCCTCATCCGAGTTAACCGAGATAAAAGAAAGAGACCCGCTAGTCCTCCCTTTCCCGGCATTCAGGAGGCAATTCAGTTCCGGCAAGGAATGGGAGCCCCCGGAGGAAAAGGCAAAGAGGGAGAGGAAGTATGAAAAACTGAACAGAATAGGTACATTTTTCTTCAGGCTGAGCCTGGTATACTGCTTTCTGTACTGCCTGATTTTCTTGCCGGGCTGGCATATGACGGATGAACAGGTGATTGATGACGATATGATGGTGATCTTTCCAATACCGCTGCTGCTTCCCCTAATGATTTTCTTTTATATGAGAAAGCAACTGATCATTAAGCGGGTCATGAAACTGAACCTCTGCCTGCTGGCCACTTACGTATTGGGGGCTTTAGTCGGTACGCTGCTTACTGGTTCAGGCATTATTTTTTTCATTACAGCTTTGGAGTATGGCACTTACCTGGCAATCACGCTTGTCATCACATTTATCGCAACAAAAATCATTTGGTGGTTCTTTTATATGTTCTTCTTTATGTTTCAAATGCTCATAAGAGAAAACTTTAAGGGCCAACAAGGTACATTTCAGAGGACATCCAAAGCGGAAAGCAAGTGAAGGAACGAGTTTCCGGGAATGATTCTCTCATCTATGCAAGCAATATATTTCCACAAACATATCAACATAGTATTTGAAATATTCTTGTTATAATAACTAGGAAATAATCTTCTAATGCTATCTATTCTCCTCTATACATTTCACTGCTGTTTCAATAAAGAGAATAGATGGTTTTGAAAAATCGATTCACATCATACGACAAGGGCGAGGGCAACATGAAAAAACCATTCAGAAAAATAACCCAAATGTTCAAGAACGACACAGATGTACTGATCGAGGAGCTGAATGAATACAGCCGTTCCTTGGATAAGGCAATCGAACTGTCAGAGCAGAACATCCAGATCCTAAAATCGGCATTTAGAGAGCATAGGTCCCTGCAACAACATATGGCAGAGAAGCAGAAGTGCAAGCGCATGCGGATCGAGAGCATAAACAAAATTGTCATGCCTTACATAAAGGCGGGAAAAGAGAAAGCCGCCAGGGAACTGATCCGGGAAAAAGTGAAGGAACAGAAAAAATTGCAGGGCTTGAATGAAATCATCGATCTGCAAAACCAAAGAATCATGGATTACCAATACAGGCTGAAAAAAGCCATGTATACATTGGATCACCAAAAAAATAAAAAAGAAGTATTTTCCATCAAACAGCAGATAGCCGTCCAGGAACTGATCATCCTGAAAAAGCTCGACAAACGAAACAGCAAGAAACACATCGAGCGCATCCAGAAAGAAATCCTCGACGCTGATCTATACAAGGCACTCGACCAGAAAGAAGACATCCCGATCGATTCACAAATAGATGGTGAAATTGAGAAGGAACTTGCCTTATTTAAGGTAAGGCAATCTGCTAATGGTTTGTAAGGGGTTTCGGTAGTTGCTGCACCAATGGCCCAACTCCAGGGAAAATTCAGAAAATGCCAATGAGGATAAAAGGGTCTTGGCTGCATTCGGAGTCGATGACAATGTATGTAGGCTTTAATGTCAAAAAGGCAGATTGGCTTGCCACCTGCCTTTTCACGAGACTATTCCGGCATTCGCCTTCCAATTAACCGACCAAATTGCTGCAACTAGCTGTCCCTCACCATTTTCCCCCTCTCTACACTATCCTCAAATAATGTTTTGCCTCTTTCAAAAAACAATGTGCAGCCTCCACCGTTTTTCAAGGAAATCGGTAAAAATCTATTTTAGTCCTGTGCGAACTCCATCGAAAAACCAAATTCCCTTTGATACCCCCCAATTGTTTACCATTGCATGAAACTTGGGTAAATATGAATAATAATTATATTAGAATATTAAAATGGTGATGTTTTTTCAAACGAATGAAAAGGACATACGGTTTACAAAAAGAAGTAATGGAGGGAAAGGCTATGGCAAGAGAAAATGGACATTTTAACGAGGAAGAAAATAAGACAAACAGTGAAAAGGCACCCCATGGGGGAATGTCGCCATGGGGAAAAAATGCGGACCTGCACCGTGCCATTCTCTTTGCAACGAAAGCACATAAGGGACAGACACGCAAAGGGACGGATATCCCTTATATTTCCCATCCTTTCGAGGTTGCCCAAATCCTGACTGCAGCCGGCTGCGGCACTGCAATGATTATCGCCGGACTGCTGCATGATGTTCTCGAAGATACAGAAGTGACCGCCGGGGAAATAGAAAAAGAATTCGGCCCTCTCGTCCTTACACTTATCCAGGCAAACAGCGAGGACAAGTCCCGCAGCTGGGAAGAACGGAAGCAGCACACCATCAACTACATGGCAAAGAAAGCTAGCTTCGAGGAACTCCTGCTTGCCTGTGCGGACAAACTGTCCAACCTGCGCAGCATCAAAGCAGATTATGCTGAATGTGGCGATGCTCTCTGGGCCCGTTTCAACCGGGGAAAAGAGCAGCAGAGCTGGTATTACAGCAAGCTGATTGATGCCTTCGCTCCCCTGCATGAGTATGACATGTATTGGGAAATCTCAAACCTGTATACGGACATCTTCGCTTCCTATTACTGCGAATTCGGCGAACATGGCGATGTGATCTACCAGACCAACGGGACGGAAACGTACTTCTACCATGAAGATGTCTGCCAGTGGCTAGCGATGGAACCCAGTGAGTGGGAAGAGATGAAGCCCAGACTCCTTTCCATTTCAAAAGGCAAAGCGATTGAGATGGAAAAAAGGTTGCGTGAAAATTATCCGTCACCCATGTGCCTAATACGCCATCAACAAGATGCGAATATCATCGCCCTCTATGCAAAAAAACTGCTGCGTGAAGGCTATGGCCCTGATTTGTTCAGCCAGTTGTGGAACAACATGGGCGGCGGCATTCCTGCCCATACGCTTCGCGCTGTGGAAGCGGCATTCCTGGCCATCTATGAGCCTAAATGAACCCGGAACAGGCTGCAGCAGCCCATGAAAAAATGCAGGACTCCCCGGTTTCACCCGGCAGGGCCCTGCATTTTTTCACTCATATCCGAACACGTACTTCCCTTACAGAACCCCTTGTTTC
>CAKQBC010000054.1 GCA_934215995.1 uncultured Bacillus sp.
ACCGTCTTCGACTATGACAATGCCTCCGCCCATCTGCTTCATTTCCTGAAAAGCGAGCAGCATATCATTTTTCTTTTTCCCGATCAGCACAATGTCGCCGGTACTCGAAAAAGAGCTCGCAAATCCGCAAAGCTTGGTGGCAAACCCTTTAATGACTGTATTATTCCTCCACTTGCCGTTTCTGTCGATCAATGTGAAATAACTTTCGTCATGGTCAAACCCGAGCTCATCATAGGACATGTCCCTGGATACGGAATAAGGCTTCGTAATGACATCATTCACCATCTCTACCCCGAAAGGCATTGAGAATTGCAGGTCATCGATTGAAAGGTCCCAGTCCAATTCCAAAGGCCCCAAATCATAACGATTCCAATCGATCGCGGGCATCTCCTTCTGGTTGGCTCCGTCCTTGACGATCCATTTGCCTTTTGCCAGGACCGACACCGGGACCGGTTCTGCTGGGTCCTTCAAAAAGTTGATGTTGGCGACTCTTCCGGTGTTGATATTCCCATGAAGATATTCAATATTATAATATTTTGCAATATTGATCGAGGCCATATTATAGGCGTCAATTTCCGGTACATTATGGTCAAGGCATATTTTTATTAAAGAACTCATTACCCCGTTTTCATAAAAAGCGGGCGAAGATCCATCCGTATTCAGGAAAAACTGATCGTAGCGGTCAATTCCGAGCATATGCAATTCATCCAGGAGCTTCGGCAGGTCGGGACGGATGGACGAATGGCGCAACGATACATAGTATCCATGCATAAGCCTATTCAGCACTTCATCCCCGGTCATGGCCTCATGATCGCAATCTGCACCAAGAAGCATCATTTTCGCCAATGTCTTCTCCGAAGCACCAGGGAAATGGCCTTCAATCTTTTTCCTCATCCGCTTAGTCTCCTGAATCCAATGAAGCATCATATCATCACCGTCCAGGAGCTTCGGCCAGCCGGTAAGCTCTCCCCCCTGAAGGACGGCATCATGCTCAAGCCAGGATTTAATATTCCCATGGGAAAATGTCATCTCTTCCTCATGCAGCTCGGTTTGGGCATCGAACCTGCACCACCAGTACATCGACACAGGAATATTGCGCAGCTCCTTCAGAAGCGAAAACGCTTTCTTTTTTTCCAAATGCAAAAAAAGCGCCATGTTGTCATTAATCAGTGTCGTAGTGCCTGTCTGTGATGCATATTGGGCAAATGTTTGGGGATTATATAATTGAAATGGGTGGACATGCGGCTCGATATACCCCGGCACCAGATAGTAAGAAGCACAATCGACGATTTCACAGCCTTCTGTGTTGTCCGGGTATTTAGGGCCGACGTAAACAATCCGGTCGTCATAGATCCAGATGTTTGCCTTCATCCATTTTCTTAAGGCTTGGTTCAAGTATGTTGCATTTTCGAGCAATATATGTGGTGCCCTTTCACCATCTATAACTGCGATATGCTCACGCAGATGCTTATTTTTCCATCTATAGCGCTGTTCCAGCATGAACATCCCCTCTTCTCTCTGTTTTTTTATAGTTGCTCATAGATTAACATACTTTTTTTTAATCATACCATATTTAGCCTGATTTTTCAGATAAATATTGGAAGGAGACTGACAATATGAACCCGAGACCCAATATCGGCACCATCAATGCAATGATCCGGATTACATGCGGCTTAACGACACTCGCCATGGTGACGGCCAAAATGACAAGACGGCCGGGCAGCCTTTCCGATATGTTTATCGCCGCTATGGGAGCGATGAAAGTGGCGGAAGGAATTGTCCGTTATTGCCCAGTGACTGCTGCCATGCAATCCGGCATGGATTTCTCCGATGACATGGTGGACAGTATCGTAGATGATGAAGCCTTTGACGGATTTGGCATGCACAATGATTCTGCTGATAAGAATTCATAAAAAATAAAGGAAACAGGAGACTCCTGTTTCCTTTAATGCTGCCTTGCAAGCGCGCGATGCCCGATATCCTTGCGGTAAAAAAGGCCGTTCTTTGAGATATTGCTGATTTCGCTGTATGCAGATTCCTTTGCTTCATCAAGCGTTTTCCCCTTGGCAGCAACGAGCAGAACGCGTCCGCCATCAATGGTCGTGTTCCCCTGCTGGTCTTCTCCGGTTCCTGCATGAAAGACATAGGCGCCTTTACCGATCGATGCCAGCCCTTCAATCCGCTCTCCCTTTCGGCTGGAATGAGGGTAGCCTTCAGCTGCCAATACGACACCTAGGACATAATCCTCTTCCCATTCGATTTCAAGGTCCCTCTTTTCAGAAACAGCTTCCAATACTGTCACCAAGTCCGTTTTCATCCTCGGCAAAATGACCTGTGTCTCGGGGTCGCCGAACCGGGCATTGAATTCAATCACTTTCGGGCCTTCCTTCGTCAGCATTAATCCGGCATACAGAATTCCCGAAAAAGCGCGCCCCTCGTTTTGCATCGCCTCTGCCGTCATTTTGACAATCCTCTCTATTGCATCATCGACAACAGACTGCGGAATCTGTGGAACCGGGGAATAGGCGCCCATGCCTCCTGTGTTCGGTCCCTTATCTCCATCGAATGCCCGTTTATGGTCCTGGGCAATCGCCATCGGATAGACATGGTTCCCGTTCACAAAGGCAAGAAGTGAAAACTCTTCTCCTTCTAAGTACTCCTCCACAACCACACTTTCGGAAGCTTCACCGAACTTCCCTCCGAGCAGCATTTCCCTCAGCGCTTCATCGGCTTCTTCCGCTGTCATGGCTACGGCTACCCCTTTGCCGGCTGCCAGCCCATTCGCCTTGATGACGATTGGTGCGCCATTTTTCTCCACATATGCTTTTGCATCCTCATACGAATGGAAGACTTTATATTCGGCTGTCGGAATCCCGTATTTTTTCATCAGATCCTTGGCGAAGCTTTTGCTGCCCTCTATTTCTGCCGCCGCTTTTCTTGCCCCGAATACAGCAAGCCCGGCTGCCTCCATCTCATCTGCAAGGCCCGCGAGCAAAGGAACCTCAGGGCCGATAAACGTCCAACCAATGTTCTTTTCCTTTGCAAAAGCAATCAATTTTTCCGTTTCCAGTTCGCCGATCGGCACCTGGACCGCTACATCCCTCATGCCAGGGTTCCCGGGAGCAACATACACTGTCCCGACACGTTCACTTTCCGAAAACTTGCGGGCAATCGCATGCTCGCGACCGCCTTTTCCTATCACCAGCACATCCATGGAAAGGCCCCCCAACTTAATGTTTGAAATGTCTTACCCCTGTGAAAACCATCGCAATCCCGAATTCATTGGCTGCTTTGATGGACTCCTCATCCTTTATGCTGCCGCCCGGCTGGATAATGGCCGTGATTCCTGCTTTTGCCGCTTCACGCACTGTATCATCCAACGGGAAGAAGGCGTCTGAAGCAAGGCAGGCGCCTTTTGCTTTCTCCCCTGCATGCCCGATTGCGATTTTTGCTGCTCCAACCCGATTCATCTGGCCGGCACCGACCCCAAGCGTCATTTTCTGGTCGGAGATAACAATGGCATTCGATTTCACGTGCTTAACGACGCTCCATCCGAGTTTCAGCGCTTCCCATTCTTCCTCGGTCGGCTGGCGGTCAGTAGGGACAGTGACCGCAGCATCAGCAAGCGTATATGCATCGGCTTCCTGAACAAGCAAACCGCCTTCTACAGAGGATAAAACTTTTTCCGCTTTTTCTGTTTTTGAAAAAGGGATTTCCAGGATTCGCAAGTTCTTTTTATTAGCCAATACGCCCATTGCTTCCTCTGTAAAGCCTGGGGCTATCACAATCTCCAGGAAGATTTCATGAAGAAGCTTAGCTGTTTCGGCATCCACTGTCCGGTTCAAGGCGATAATGCCGCCGAATATAGATACCGGATCTGCCTGGTAGGCCATTCGGAATGCCTCGAGGATGGAAGTTCCCGTTCCGACTCCGCACGGATTATTATGTTTTACAGCCACCGCTGCCGGACCATCGAATTCCTTTACGATCTGCAATGCCGCATTGGCATCATTGATATTGTTATAGGATAATTCTTTCCCGTGCAGCTGGGTTGCATTGGCTATCGAAAAACGGGAGCCAAGGGGTTTTTTATAAAATGCCGCCTTCTGATGGGGATTTTCCCCATAACGCAGCGGCTGCTGGAGATTATATGTATATGTAATGCTTTCAGGCTGTTCTTCGCCTGCTGCCTCAGTCAAGTATTGCGAGATGATGCTGTCATAGGCCGCAGTATGGCGGAATGCCTTGGCTGCAAGCCTGCGTCGCGTTTCCAAAGTAGTGCCGCCTTGCTCCCCATATTCCACAAGTACTGTTCCATAATCGGCAGGGTCGACTACAACTGTTACAAATTTATGGTTTTTGGCCGAAGAACGCAGCATGGAAGGACCTCCGATGTCGATGTTCTCGATGGCTTCCTCAAGTGTGGCATCTTCTTTTGCGATTGTTTGCTGGAATGGATACAGGTTCACACAAACCAATTCAATCGGCTCTATTTGATGCTGTGATATCTCCGCTGCATGGGCAGGCAGGTCGGGCATTGCCAAAAGTGCGCCATGAACATTCGGGTGCAGCGTCTTAACCCTTCCGTCAAGGATTTCCGGAAAGCCTGTCACTTCACTGATGCCGATCACATCAATCCCAGAACTCTGCAGTGCTTTTTTTGTGCCTCCTGTTGAAATGATATCGAATCCCAGTTCATTCAACCGGGCTGCGAATTCAACAATCCCTGCTTTATCTGATACACTTATCAATGCTCTTTTTGCCATTGGTCGAAAAATCTCCTTTGTTATGGGCTAAACTCGTGTTTTCTCAAACAATATACTATTCAATACTTGCGGATACAGTTCATGCTCTGTTTCCTGTATCCTTTTCTGCAGTTCTTCCTTTGAATCACTTTCTTTGATTTCTACGGCCCTCTGGGCGATGATCGGGCCCGTGTCCATTCCTTCGTCAACATAATGAATCGTAACCCCGGTTACCTTAACCCCTGCATCGAATGCTTGCCCGATTGCATCCTTGCCCGGAAAAGAAGGAAGCAGGGATGGATGGATATTGATGATCCGTTCGGGATAAGCCTGCAGCAAAGTATCGCCGATCAAACGCATATAGCCGGCCAAAACAATCCACTCCACGTCCCTTTCCTGCAGGTGTTTGACAATTTCGGACTCAAAAGCGGCCTTTGTTTCATAATCCTTCGCTGAAAATGAGAAGAGCTCGAAACCCTCTTTTTTTGCACGCTCGATCACGTATGCACCGGGACGGTCGCAAACAACAAGGGATATTTCTGCATCAAGGCTCCCGGTACGGGCTGCGTCCGCAATGCTTTGAAAGTTGCTGCCGTTCCCGGAAGCGAATACCGCAATTTTCTTCATGGCATCAGTTCCTCCAATGGACTCCCGGATTATTCACAACTGTTCCGATTACATACGCCCGCTCTCCTCTATCATTCAAGTAATCGGCCAGCGCTTCCGCCTCTTCCGCCGCTATGACCAATGCCATGCCGATGCCCATATTGAAGATATTGTACATATCGTCTTCCTCGATCTTTCCTTCAGATTGAATCAGCTTGAAGATAGGCGGGATATCCCATGTGCCCTTCTCGATTTCAACTCCTGTCTCACGAGGGAGCATGCGCGGAATGTTTTCAATAAAGCCGCCGCCCGTTATATGTGCCATACCTTTGACCGAAAATTGTTCGAGTGCCCCTAAAACCGGCTTCACATATATTTTCGTCGGCTTCAGCAATTCATCCCCAAGGGTGCATCCAAGCGTTTCATCGAAAGTGTGAAGGTCTCTTTTCCCATCCTCAAGCAAAACCTTGCGGACAAGCGAGTAGCCGTTACTGTGGATTCCGCTTGAAGCAAGGCCAATTAACATATCGCCTTCGCGGATTGAATCCCCTGTCACCAGCCGTGATTTCTCGCAGGCTCCGACTGCAAAGCCGGCCAGATCATATTCTTCAGCGCCGTACATGCCCGGCATTTCCGCCGTTTCGCCTCCGATCAGCGCAGCCCCCGCTTGTTCACATCCTGCGGCAACTCCTTTCACAATTGCTTCGAGTTTGTCAGGTTCTGCCTTTCCGCAGGCAATATAATCAAGAAAATAAATCGGTTCGGCGCCTTGCACGACAATATCGTTCACGCACATCGCAACGCAGTCTATCCCAATCGTATCATGCCGATCCATCTGAAAGGCAATCATCAGCTTTGTCCCGACCCCGTCAGTGCCGGAGACGAGCACCGGCTCCTTAAGCTTCAGTGAACTGAGGTCAAACATGCCGCCGAAGCCGCCAAGGCCGCTCATGGCACCGGGACGGAAAGTTTTTTCCACATGTCTCTTCATTTTGTTTACGGCTTCATAGCCCGCTTCTATATCGACACCTGCTTGTTTATATGCGTTTGCCATCCGATCGCTCCTCTTACTTTGTTATATGTGAATCTCACAGCGCAACGGAAACCGTTCATACCTTCGCCGGCGATCGAATTCCATCCATTGCCGAAAAAATTTCTGTCGGATATTCCCCGGTGAAGCAAGCCATGCACTGGCCGCCGGTTTCTCCCGGGAAAGGCCTTCCGATTGCTTCCACCAAGCCTTCGGGGCTAAGGAAAGTCAATGAATCGGCTTCAATCATCACCCTGATTTCTTCAACCGACAGCTGGGATGCTATCAATTCATCAGGTGATGAAGTATCAATTCCATAGAAGCATGGATTCTTGATCGGCGGGGAGCTGATTACAACATGCACTTCTTTAGCGCCCGCTTCCTTCAGCATCCTCACAATCCGCCTGCTCGTTGTTCCCCTTACGATGGAGTCATCGACCATGATGACTCGCTTGCCTTCGACGACTCCCCTGACCGGGGACAGCTTCATTTTGACCCCTTGCTCACGAAGCGCCTGGGACGGCTGGATGAACGTTCTCCCGACATATCGGTTTTTGATGAGGCCCATCTCATAAGGAATTCCTGCCGTTTCAGCGTATCCTATGGCTGCCGATATGCTCGAATCGGGTACGCCGGTCACAACATCGGCATCTATCAATGCTTCCATTGCAAGCCGTTTGCCGAGGTTTTTCCGGGCAGTATGGACATTTATTCCGTCAATGTTGCTGTCCGGCCTCGAAAAGTACACATATTCCATGGCGCACATCGCCCGTTTTTGCGACATCGCAAACCGTTCCGACTGCACGCCGTCATCGTTGATAATCAGCATTTCCCCCGGCTCCACATCGCGCACAAATTCCGCACCGATCAAATCAAGCGCGCATGTTTCGGAAGCGACAACATATGCGTCCCCGAGCTTCCCGAGTGACAGTGGGCGAAGGCCATATGGATCCATGGCTACGATCATTTCACGTTCTCCCATGACAAGAAATGCATATGCCCCTTTGACAAGGCTTAAGGCATTTTTGACACGGTTCTTCAAAGAGGAAAAGCCGGCGCGCCTGATCAGATGCGCCACTACCTCCGTATCGGAAGTCGTCTGGAAGATGCTCCCCTGTGCTTCAAGCTGCGTCTTCAGCTGGGTGGCATTGATCAAGTTTCCGTTATGGGCCAGCGCCATGCTGTCTTCTTGAAAATGGAACAGAAGCGGCTGGACGTTTTCATAGCCTCCCCCGCCGGCTGTCGCATAGCGGACATGCCCTATAGCTGCCTGGCCGTTGATGTCCTTCATTCTCTCCTCTGTGAAAACCTCTGCCACAAGGCCCTCTCCTTTAACTCCGATCAGTTTATGATCCTTGTTCAGCACCATGCCTGCGCCTTCCTGGCCGCGATGCTGCAGGCTGTGAAGCCCATAATAGGTCAGCTGTGCTGCTTCTGGATGGCCCCAGACCCCGAAAACGCCGCATTCTTCATTCAATCCCTTTAGTTCAGCAAGCATGGAATGGCTCCTTTCCAAACCTCCTTGAGATCTTGAACATCCGTTTCCAGGAGGGTCACGTTTCTGTCATTCACAATCTTCAATGCCGGTTCTTCCGTTACTTCTCCGATAAGGATTGCATCTTCCACCAACGATTCGAATGTCTCTCTTTGATTCTGCGGTACTGAGAGCAGGAATCTGGATTGTGTTTCACTGAACAGTTCCGCTGTTTCGTCACCTTCCAGTTTCACGTAAGCACCGAGCTTTCTATCTCCAAACAGGGATTCAGCCAAAGCAACCGCCAATCCTCCCTCCGCTAGGTCATGTGCAGATGAAACAACGCCTTTCCGGATTGCCGCCAGTATTTGCTGCTGGCGCTTTTTTTCCACCTCCAGATCAATTGAAGGCGCCGGGCCGAATATTTCCTTATGAAGCACCTTTTGGAGTTCTGTGCCTCCCCATTCCTCTTTCGCACAGCCGACCACATAAATCGAATCGCCGGCTTTTTTGAAGTGCTGGGTTGTGATATGCGCATGGTCCTGTATAAGGCCCACCATCCCAATGACCGGAGTCGGATACACCGCTTCCCCATTCGTTTCATTGTATAAAGAAACATTCCCCCCAATGACCGGGGTTGAGAGGGTCCTGCATGCTTCGCTCATGCCGTCTGCCGCCTTTTCAATCTGCCAGAATATCTCCGGTTTTTCAGGATTCCCGAAGTTCAGGCAGTCTGTAATCGCCAAAGGCTCAGCTCCTGAACAAACAATATTCCTCGCCGCCTCCGCAACCGCAATTTTCCCTCCCGTTTCCGGATCCAAGTAAATGTAGCGGGAATTGCAGTCGGTCGTCATTGCCAGCGCTTTGTCCGTTTCCCGTATTCTGATTACAGCCGCATCGGAGCCTGGAGCGACCACCGTATTTGTCCGGACCATATAGTCATATTGATCGTATACCCATTCTTTGCTCGCAATGGTCGGCTGTGCAAGGAGTACTTTTAAGGCGGCTTCATAATCATGGATTGTAGGTGTATCAAGTTTCATGTTTTGATATTGCCTGAAACGGGCAGGCTCTGAAGACGGCTTATTGTACACCGGCGCATCTTCAGCGAGCGCATCAACGGGCACATCGGCCACAACCTCGCCTTTATGGATCAGGCGAAGATGCTTATCATCCGTCACTTTGCCGATTGCCACAGCTTCGAGCCCATACTTGGAAAAAAGGGTTGCAATCTCCTGCTCGCGCCCTTTTTTCACGACGATCAGCATCCTCTCCTGCGATTCGGACAGCATCATTTCGTAAGCGGTCATCCCTGTTTCACGCTGCGGGACCAAATCCAGGTCCATTTCGATACCGGATCCGGCTTTGCTCGCCATTTCAGCAGATGAACTTGTTAATCCTGCTGCTCCCATATCCTGAATGCCGACCAGCGCATCGGAGTGCACCAGTTCCAGGCATGCTTCAAGAAGCAGCTTTTCCATGAAGGGATCCCCGACCTGGACGGCCGGGCGGTTATCGCCGGACGTTTCCGTCAGTTCCTCTGATGCGAATGTTGCGCCGTGAATGCCATCCCGGCCCGTTTTCGCACCGACATACATGACCGTGTTGCCGACACCGTGCGCCTGGCCCTTCTTAATGTCCTTATGGTCGATCAGCCCGACGCACATAGCGTTCACAAGCGGGTTTCCTTTATAGCAGTCTTCGAACTGCACTTCCCCTCCGACAGTCGGGATCCCGATGCAGTTTCCGTACCCGGCAATCCCTGCCACGACTTCCCTGAACAAATATTTCACATGGGCGTCTTCAAGCTCGCCGAAGCGCAGCGAGTTTAATAGGGCGATCGGGCGCGCACCCATCGAAAAGACGTCGCGGATGATTCCGCCGACACCGGTTGCCGCTCCTTGATAAGGTTCGATGGCTGACGGATGGTTATGGGATTCAATTTTGAAAACAACCGCCTGGCCATCGCCGATATCCACGATTCCAGCGCCTTCCCCGGGACCCTGAAGCACTTTTTCACCGGTTACGGGAAACTTTTTTAATACTGGCTTGGAGTTTTTATAAGAACAATGTTCAGACCACATAACGGAGAACAATCCAAGTTCCGTGTAATTCGGGAGGCGGCCGAGAATAGCCGCCACCATGTTGAATTCCTCAGTTGACAGTCCCATTTCGGCATATAGATTCTCTGCCTTGATTTGCTCCGGACTTGGTTCAAGCAGTAACGACATGTGATTCCCTCCACTGTTTCACGATAGATTTGAATAATGCGAGCCCATCCTTGCTCCCAAGCAATGCATCAACTGCCCGCTCGGGGTGAGGCATCATGCCGAGTACATTTCCTGTTTCATTTATGATCCCGGCTATATCTGCCAGGCTTCCATTCGGATTAGTGCCTTTATATGTGAAGACAATTCGGTTATTGTCCTGCAGCTTCTGCAATGTTTCCCGGTCGCAATAATAATTCCCTTCCCCATGGGCAATCGGGATCATGATTGTTTCCTTTTCCCCATATTGGTTCGTAAACATTGTCCGGTTATTTTCCACCTGCAGTTCCACTTGGCGGCAGATGAAATGGAGGCTTTCGTTCCGCCTCATCGCACCGGGCAGCAGGCCCGCCTCCAATAGAATCTGGAACCCGTTGCAGACTCCGAGGACCG
>CAKQBC010000055.1 GCA_934215995.1 uncultured Bacillus sp.
GTATGGGCCATATTCGCCAGGAACGTCCACACTTTCATCCCAATCGATGCCAAGCCATTTCAAATACTTCAGCTGGCTTGCTTCTCCGCCTTCTACGTTTCTCTTTGTGTCCGTATCTTCAATGCGGATAATGAATTTCCCGCCGTTATGGCGTGCGAATAAATAGTTGAATAATGCCGTACGCGCATTTCCGATATGTAGGTGCCCTGTTGGGCTTGGTGCATAACGGACTCTGATTTCATTGCTCATGTTTATGCCTCCTAAGCATTGTAGGGTTATTTCGAGTCATGTACCTAACATCTTATCACTCCATGGTACATGAAGAAAAGGTTCGATTTTGATCCTTATCGCTATTTTTATAAAGTATTAAGCTTTCTTTTGAAGCAATACAGCCACCTGAGCGGCGATTCCTTCTCCGCGTCCTGTAAAGCCAAGCTTTTCAGTCGTCGTCGCCTTCACGTTGACACGGGATTCTTCCGCTTCAAGAAGCTCCGCTATTCTTGCCCTCATTTGACCGATATAGGGGAGCATTTTCGGTTTTTGCGCTATGATTGTGCAGTCGATATTGCAAAGCTCATACTCTTTTTCTTTTACGAGATTCCAGACATGGGAAAGTAGTTTTGCAGAATCTGCATCTTTGAAATTCGGGTCGGTATCAGGGAAGTGCTTCCCGATATCCCCTTCTCCGATAGCGCCCAAGCATGCATCGGCCACTGTGTGGAGCAATACATCTGCATCCGAGTGTCCAAGCAATCCTTTTTCATAGGGGATTGTGATCCCTCCGATAATTAATGGCCTGCCTTCAGTCAATTGGTGAACATCGAATCCTTGTCCAATTCGAAACATATGATCAGATCTCCTTTATTTTATCTCTATTCGTTCTGAAGCCTGTCCCAGATGGCATCGGCAAAGTATAAATCTTCCGGTGTCGTGATCTTTATATTATTATAATCATCTTCGACCATCTGAACTGCATGTCCGATCTCCTCGACCAAACTTGCATCATCTGTTCCCAGGAATCCTTTCTCTTCCGCTGCTTCATGGGCCTTTTTCAGCCTTGGCACACGAAAAGCTTGTGGCGTATGTACCGCCCACAAGCTTGATCGTTCGATAGTGTTGATTACTTGGCCATCTTTAACATTTTTGATTGTATCCTTCACTGGAACGCCCGGAATGGCACCGCCGCATGCTTTCGCACTTTCCACCAGCTGGCGGATCAATGCGTGCTTCACGAAGGGACGTGCCCCATCGTGGACGAGAACAATTGCAGATTCATCATCTGTCACTTTCCGCAACCCATTGAACACGCTGTCCTGCCGCTCTTTACCGCCCTCAGCCAGCTCAATTTCCTTCGTGAACCCATAGGTTTGTATGAGATCTTCGAATAGGGCCTTTTCTTTCCAGTTGATAAGAAGAATTATTTTTGTGCAATACTGATCTTGATCAAAAACCTTCACTGTCCGGGCAATCAGCGGAACACCCGCCAACTCCAGGAAAACCTTATTCTTTCCCGCTTTCATTCGTTTTCCTTGTCCAGCAGCAAGTATGATGACTTCATAGTACATAATCCAAGTATTCCCCCGTCTTTAAATGGCCAAAGTGCTTTCTTACAATGCTTTTTCCAGCAGTTTCGGCTTGGCGAAAATCATCCTGCCGGCTGATGTTTGAAGAACACTAGTAACGACTACATCAATTTGCTTGCCGATAAAATCACGTCCGTCCTCCACAACGATCATTGTACCATCATCCAAGTAAGCTACACCCTGGTTTTGCTCTTTTCCGTCTTTAATGACAAGAACACTCATTTCTTCACCCGGAATGACTACCGGCTTAATGGCATTTGCCAAATCATTGATATTCAGCACGGGTACATTTTGGAACTCGCAAACTTTATTCAAGTTGAAATCGTTTGTCACCAATACGCCTTCCATTACTTTCGCAAGCTTAATCAATTTGCTGTCGACCTCTTGTATATCCTCAAAATCACCTTCATAAAATTGAACCTTAACGGCCAATTCTTTTTGGATCCGGTTAAGGATATCGAGCCCTCTTCGTCCTCTATTACGTTTAAGGGCATCAGAGGAATCAGCAATATGCTGCAGCTCTTCAAGCACAAACTGCGGGATGACCAGTGTGCCTTCAATGAAGCCAGTCTGGCAAATATCCGCAATCCGCCCGTCTATAATAACGCTTGTATCCAGAATTTTATAAGTAGGTTTTTCTTCTTTGTTATCCGGCTCTTCTTCCTGCCCGGCGTTTTTGCGCTTATTGCCCCTCATCAGGTTCAATAGCTCATCACGCTTTTTGAAGCCTACCTGAAAACCGAGATAACCAAATAATAAGGTAATCAAAATAGGCCCGATTGTATTAATGATCGGTACGTTGACCGCTGATAAAGCATAGCTGATCAGGAATGCCACTACCAACCCGGCCGTTAAGCCCAATGTTCCGAAAATAAGATCTGTGATCGGAACCTTAATGAGAAGTTCCTCAAACCATTTCACAAAATTTACGACATAATCGATCACCCAAAAAGTAAGAACATAGAAAATAAGTGCACCCAGCAAAGCAGTTACATAAGGATTGTTTAAAAAAGCAATATTTTCAGCGTTGATTAGAGTGAGCAATTCGGGAATAACGAATACTCCCAGAGTACCCCCCAGAATGATAAAACATGCTTGTATAATACGCTTTAACATCCTTTCACCTCCCTCTTCTTTTCATTATAAACACATTTCCGATATCAAAACCTTTTATTCACAGGAGTTTTATATTTGTAACAAAAATTTAATAGCATTCTCCCAATCTTATCACCGTCAGATGGCCCGTTCCGTCTGAAGGTGATTTCTGAAGCCTCTTAATCCATCTCTTATCTTTTTCGCCCTAACTTCCCCGATTCCTTCTACATCATCCAATTCTTCTGCCGTTGCATCCATAATATTGGTGAAGTTCTCGAACGATTGGACAAGATTTTCAATAATATGGGCTGGAAGCCTCGGTATTTTATGAAGCATGCGATATCCTCTCGGAATGATGACCTCATCGACAGCGACATAGCCGTTGTAGCCGATCGCTTTCAAAATGGCCGCATCTTCAATGAACGGTTGGCAGGATAATTCCTGAAGTTTGCCCATGACATCCTCAAGCTCCGCTGTTGGATGCATATAATCACGAATGATCAATTCACCCTCTTCTTCCAGGGAAGCAATGACTTCATTCATCTGAAGCCGGATCAGCCGCCCTTCCACGCCGAGCTCAGTCAAATATGACAGCAGTTCATTTTTGATGCGGAGAAACATAATAAACCGATGGATGACCCTTAGCAGGTCAGCGTATGAAACGATATCATCAAACTCCAGCAGGCTGAGGCCGACAACGCTTTGTTCCAATACAGTCTTGTATTTTTCCATCGTTTGCACTGCCTGGTTTGCCTTGGTCAAAATTACGCCTATATCCTTTAAAGAATAGCGGAAATTGCCCTGGTATACGGTAATGATTGTTCTCCGCTGTGAAATCGCTATGACGAGCGCTTTCGTTTCCTTTGCGACTCTTTCCGCTGTCCGATGCCTCATCCCGGTTTCCACCGATGTATAGGAAGTGTTCGGGACCAATTGGGCGTTGGCGAACAGAATTGTATCCGCATTTTCATTCAGAATGATGGCACCGTCCATTTTTGCCAGTTCATATAATGCACTGGAAGAGTATGGACATTCAATTTTGAACCCGCCTTCGACTACTTCTTTTACCTTGTCATTATACCCAACGACGATCAAACCGCCGGTATTTGCTCTGAGTACGTTGTCTATACCATCGCGAAGAGGTGTGCCGGGAGACACTAGCTGCAGTATTTCCGATTTTGTTTTGTCTGCCCTTTTTTCGCTCATATTTATCCTCCTAACGCATACCGTAAAGCTTCAGAGACAGTTGATACTCCAATTATTTCAATTCCTTTGGGAGGATTCCAACCACCTATGTTGTTTTCAGGAATAATGACGCGTTCGAATCCAAGTTTGGCCGCTTCCTGCACCCGCTGTTCAATCCTTGATACCCTCCGGACTTCACCTGTCAAACCTACCTCGCCAATTATGCAGTCTGTTTGTTTAGTAGGCTGGTCACGGAAGCTCGAAGCAATGCTGACAGTCACCGCCAAGTCAATTGCCGGCTCATCCAATTTGACGCCGCCCGCGACTTTCAGGTAGGCATCCTGGTTTTGGAGCAAAAGCCCCACCCTTTTTTCCAGTACAGCCATCAGCAGGGTGACCCTGTTGTAGTCGATCCCTGTGGCCATCCTTCTCGGGTTGCCGAAGCTTGTCGGGGAAATGAGCGCCTGGATTTCTACAAGCACCGGCCTTGTACCTTCCATCGATGCAACCACTGTCGAACCGGCCGCTCCCTTAGAACGTTCTTCAAGAAAGATTTCAGAAGGGTTTTCGACTTCCTCCAGCCCTTTTTCCTTCATTTCGAAGATTCCCATCTCATTCGTCGAGCCAAAGCGATTCTTTACCGCCCTGACAATCCGATACGTATGGTGCCTTTCCCCTTCAAAATACAGGACTGTATCCACCATATGCTCAAGCAAGCGGGGCCCTGCCAGATTTCCCTCTTTTGTAACATGACCCACAATGAAAATTGCTATACCTTTTGTTTTGGCTATTCTCATCAGTGCCGCTGTACATTCCCGGACTTGAGAAACGCTGCCGGGTGCTGAAGTGACTTCAGGCTGGAAAACGGTCTGTATAGAGTCGATGACAACCAGATTCGGCTTCACTTCCTCAATTGCCTGCTCTATGAAATCCATGTCAGTTTCAGAGAATACATACAGGTTCTCCGAAACCGTCCCAAGGCGATCCGCCCTCATTTTTGTTTGCTTTACAGATTCTTCACCCGATACGTAGAGAACTTTCTGCTGCTTCTTTGCCAGCTGTGACGAAACCTGGAGCAGCAATGTCGACTTGCCGATCCCGGGGTCGCCCCCGATCAGGACAAGTGAACCATATACGATTCCCCCGCCCAATGCCCGGTTAAGCTCCTTCAGGTCTGTCTGTATGCGCGGCTCCTGGGATGTTTTGATGCCGGTAATTGGTTCTGCCTTTGCGCGGACACCCGTATGGTCACTGTGGGTGAATGCCCCTTTCCGAAGAGGTTTAACAAACTCGACTTCTTCGGTCATTTTATTCCATTCTCCACACCCTGGGCATTTCCCCATCCATTTCGGGGATTCGTACCCGCAAGATTGGCAAATGAACTTCGTTTTCTTCTTTGCCAACAACCTTCCTCCTTTAGTTTATGGCTTCTATTTTCAAATAATGTCGGATTTATCAATATGCTTTTCTTTAGCTTTTAAAATCGGTATATATGCACTTCTTCCTTTTACATTTTTTATTATAAAGGAAAATTCTTAACAAACCATTAAGATACTATAAAGAATAGTAGACAATTTCTGTCACCGGATTCTTCTTCTCTTCCTGCCATGAAAAAATACACAGGGGTGACTGACAAGCTCTTCGACCAGCCGCCCCTGTGTATAACCCTAATTCAAATTATTTACTTGTGGAAGCTGGTTCTGCCGGCCTTACAATGACTTCATCATCTTTAAAATCAATCAGCACCTTCTGCCCTTTTTGGACATTGCCTTTTAATACTTCTTCAGACAATTGGTCTTCCACATGTTTTTGGATCGCCCTTTTTATAGGACGCGCCCCATATTCAGGATCATATCCTTCACTTGCAATTTTCTCAACGACAGCATCTGTCAATTCAACATAAATCTCCTGCTCTCCCAAACGGTCGATCAATTGTTTGGTCAATAGCTGGACGATATCTTTCAAATGTTTTTTCTCCAGGGAGTGGAACACGATCATTTCATCAATACGGTTCAAAAATTCCGGACGGAACGCTTTCTTCAGTTCTTCCATCACTTTGCCCTTCATGTCCTTGTAATCGGCGCCTTCTTCCTGGATATTGAAGCCCACGTATTTATTTCGTTGAAGAGCGGAGGCCCCCACGTTGGAAGTCATGATCACGATTGTATTCCTGAAATCAACCGTTCTTCCTTTGGAGTCTGTCAATCGCCCATCTTCAAGCACTTGAAGCAGAATATTGAACACGTCAGGGTGCGCTTTTTCAATCTCATCCAGCAGGACGACTGAATATGGCTTTCTTCTGACCTTCTCAGTCAACTGGCCGCCCTCTTCATATCCGACGTACCCTGGAGGCGAACCGACAAGGCGGGATGTCGAATGTTTTTCCATGTACTCGGACATATCGACACGGATCATTGCGTCTTCATCCCCAAAGATTGACTCTGCCAATGCTCTGGCCAATTCTGTTTTCCCGACACCGGTAGGGCCTAAGAAAATGAATGATCCAACCGGGCGTTTCGGGTCTTTCAGGCCGGCACGCGCCCTTCTGACAGCTTTGGCGACAGCTTTCACTGCTTCTTCCTGGCCGATTACACGCTTATGGAGAATGGATTCCATGTTCAGAAGCTTTTCGGATTCCGTTTCTGCAATTTTTGTTACCGGTACACCCGTCCAGTTTGATACAACTGTTGCGATATCATCGACTGTCACTTCGCTGTTTTCTTTCCCTTGCTGTTCTTTCCAGGTTTTCTTCGTATCCTCCAGCTTTTCGCGAAGGCGCTGTTCGGAGTCACGTAAAGAGGCAGCTTTCTCGAATTCCTGGCTTTGGACCGCTGCATCCTTCTCTTTTCTTACTTCCTCAAGCTGCACTTCAAGCTCCTTCAGGTTTGGAGGTGTCGTGTAGGAACGAAGGCGTACTTTAGATCCCGCTTCATCAATCAAATCGATCGCTTTGTCAGGCAAGAAGCGGTCGGAAATATAGCGGTCGGACAGTTTCACAGCCGCATCGATTGCCGCATCAGTAATGGATACGCGATGGTGGGCTTCATAACGGTCCCTTAATCCCTTCAAAATCTGAATGGACTCATCAACAGATGGCTCATCTACCTGAATCGGCTGGAAGCGGCGCTCAAGCGCGGCATCTTTTTCAATATATTTACGGTATTCATCCAGAGTCGTCGCACCGATGCATTGCAATTCTCCGCGGGCTAATGAAGGCTTAAGGATATTCGAAGCATCAATTGCCCCTTCGGCTCCCCCTGCACCAATCAATGTATGGAGTTCATCAATGAACAAGATGATATTCCCTGCCTGGCGTATTTCATCCATCACTTTTTTCAGGCGATCTTCAAATTCACCCCGGTATTTAGTTCCTGCAACGACCGTTCCCATATCCAATGTCATGACGCGTTTGTCGCGCAGGATTTCCGGTACTTCGTTATTGACGATCTGCTGCGCCAGCCCTTCAGCAATTGCTGTCTTACCAACACCCGGCTCCCCGATCAAAACTGGGTTGTTCTTCGTACGGCGGGATAGCACTTCTATAACACGCTGGATTTCTTTGCTTCTCCCTATAACCGGATCAAGATTCCCTTCTTTCGCAACAACAGTAAGGTCTCTAGCCAAACTGTCCAAAGTCGGCGTGCTGGCCGCTGAGGATGTATTGCCTTGATGCCCAAGTGATTCATTGCTTCCAAGGAGCTGAAGCACTTGCTGGCGAGCCTTGTTCAGGCTGACGCCCAAGTTGTTGAGCACACGTGCGGCAACCCCTTCTCCTTCACGGATGAGGCCCAGCAAAATATGTTCAGTCCCTACGTATGAATGTCCAAGCTTTCTTGCTTCATCCATTGAAAGCTCAATTACCTTTTTGGCTCTTGGTGTGTAATGGATTGTCTGTGCAACTTCCTGTCCGCGGCCGATCAGATTCTCCACTTCTTTTTGAATCTTCTCTGCCCCTAAGCCAAGAGCGTAAAGTGCTTTTGCAGCAATTCCGTCTCCCTCACGGACCAGGCCTAATAAAATATGTTCAGTCCCGATATTATTATGGCCTAGCCGAATGGCTTCTTCCTGGGCCAGCGCCAATACTTTTTGAGCTCTTTCTGTAAACCTTCCGAACATCATAATAAATGCCTCCTCTACTGCTCTTTTTGTTTTTCAAGGTATAGCCGGTTCCTGATGAATGTTGCCCGCTTTATGTCTCTTTCCTTTGGTCCCAGCACCTCTCCCGCATATAACTGGAGAAATCCTGGCTGGGTAAGAATCATAAGTTCATTTAATATATTTTGCGAGATATCTTCTATATACCCTATATCAATGCCAAGCCTAACATCGGACAAGCACTGGGCTGCCTCTTTCGATTCGATAATGCGGGCATGTTTAAGTGTCCCCAGTGACCGGTAGATCCGGTCCTCCAATTGTATATTCGGTGCTTTGACAAGGGCTTCCCTTGCCAAACGTTCCTGAGTGATTATTTGCTCAACAACGCTCTTCAGGTCCTCTACAATGTCTTCTTCTGATTTGCCGAGGGTTGTCTGGTTGGATATTTGAAAAATATTGCCTACAGCTGCACTGCCTTCGCCATACATCCCCCTGACCACCAAACCTAACTGGTTGATTGCAGGAATCATGCGGTTAATTTGCTTGGTCAGGACAAGGCCCGGAAGGTGGACCATTACAGAAGCCCGTAAACCTGTACCGACGTTGGTCGGACAGCTTGTCAAGTATCCGTTTTTCTCATCAAATGCGTAATCCAGTTTTCCTTCGATGTAATCATCAAGGGTATTTGCGGATTCTAATGCTTCCGAAAGCTGAAATCCCGGTAATATACATTGAATGCGCAAATGGTCCTCCTCGTTCACCATAATGCTTGCTTTTTCGTCTTCCGAAAGCAGGCAGGCACCATACGGAGAATCTTCGGCTAAAAGCGGGCTGATCAAATGCTTCTCAACAAGTACCTGTTTTTCAAGCTCGGATAACTCAGCCATCTTTAAAAATTCATATGATTGTTCTTTCTGCAAAGAGCCTGTTTTTTCCTCCAGCAGCCGGACAATTTTGTCTGCTTCTTCTCTTTGCAGAAGCGGGGAAAATGTATAATCACGCAAATTCCTTGCCAGCCGTACGCGCGAACTCATTACAATATCGGAATTAGGGCCCTCCTGCTTCATCCATGAGCTAAGTGTCCGCTCCATAAAATGCTCAAGGCTCATCGTTCCTCACCCCTTTTTAAAGGCGCGTTATATTCTTTCTCCAGCTCCCTGATTCTGTCCCTTAATGTAACAGCCTCTTCAAATCTCTCTTCCCTGACACATTCCTGAAGTTTCGTTTTCAAATCGCCTATTTTCTTCTTAAGGGTAAGGTCACCGCCGATTCTGGCGGGGATTTTTCCTATATGGACTGTATTGCCGCTGTGGAGCCATTTGAATATCGGATCCAGCTGCTGTGAGAATGAATCATAGCATTCAGAACAACCGAACTTCCCGATATGGACAAACTCCGAATAACTTAAATGGCAGTTCTTGCATCTCGTTTCCTCTTTGTCGTTTATGGAATCCTGCTGGTGGGTTGTGAAGTTCTGATTGATGTTCAACAGGCCGGAAAGCAAATTATGAATGGATAAGTTCGCATGGTTGTTCATCATAAGCAATTCGCCCTTTTCCTGGGAACATATTTCACATAGATGCACTTCGGTCGTCTCCCCATTATTCACTTTTTTAAAATGAAGAGTGGCCGGTCTCTTTTGGCACTCCTGACAGATCATCAATTTCACCTCTGCATCCTTCTATTCATATTTAAGGCTGGTCAGCATCGCTTTCAGCATTCTTGCCCGCAATTCATCGCGCTGCGGCAAATCAATGAAAATGACTGAGCGATCCAATACGCTCATCATAAGCTTTGACTCGCGTTCATTTATGATTTTCTCATCCACGAGCCGGACAATCATATTTTCAGCTACTTGCTGCGGTATTCGCTTATCAATCAAATCGAGCAGCTGGTCAATAATTTGGGCATGTTCATATAATTGGACTTTGGTAATCCGGATATATCCGCCGCCGCCCCGCTTGCTCTCTACTACATATCCCTTTTCGGTCGTGAAGCGGGTATTTATGACATAATTGATTTGGGAAGGCACACACTGAAATTTATCTGCAATTTCGCTGCGCTTTATTATAACTATTTCCTTCTCACTTTGATTAAGAACTGTTTTTAGGTAGTTCTCAATTATGTCAGAAATGTTTTTCATTTTGCCTCCTCCGTTCTGACTTTGACTATATTTGACTAATATTATATGAAAAAAAACATGCAAATGCAACTAAGGCGTACCGCTTTTTCTTCTTCTATTTTCGCCCATTTTTTTATTTGTTTATACCTTTTATTTCTCTTTTCTGTACCCCTTTTCCCCTGTATAAAAACAATCGTCCGCCATGGAATTTTTTCCTCTTCTATCTTTATGAACATATACCTGTATTAAATGTCGGAAAGAATATATTCATTTCTTTCCAGCCAACAAAAAAAGACCAGCATCTCTGCTGATCTTCTGTGTTGCCTGGCAACGTCCTACTCTCACAGACTTGCACAGGATGTGCTGGCTTCT
>CAKQBC010000056.1 GCA_934215995.1 uncultured Bacillus sp.
GCACGGAAGCGTTGTCTATCATGATAAAAGTAAAAATCCCCTTTATCTTAGGATTTTTGATGTGTATCCCTGTTTCTTCCCTGAATTCCCTGATGCATGCATCTTTAATGGATTCGCCGAATTCCATCTTTCCGCCAGGCGGCACCCACCAGCCCCGGCGCGGCTTTTGCAAAAGCAATACTTGATCGCCTTTTCGCAGAACACAATTCGTCACGCGCTGCATTTTTCTTCACCTCAAGACAAATTCACAGAATAATAACATTTATTGTGGGGCTTATCCCCTTATTCCCTCTGATTCAAGTCCATGGGCATACCTTCAGAAATGGCCGTCCAGTCAACATTTGCAGATTTGCATACGGTATAAGTTTAACCGGATTCTTTATTCTATCTCTTGAGAGGTTGTCTGTAGAACTCATCGGGCGATCAATGGATTTTTTAGGCCATGCTTCCCCATTTAACCGTTCGAGATTTTTCCAGCCCGGTTCTTGTAGGCATTTCAGGCTTGATAATTTCATATTCCATTTATTATACTATGCATCCTTCCTTTTCGAAAGGGAGGATGCAAAAAGCAAAGCTCTTAGCCGCTTATATCACACGTTGTCGGAAGCGCATTATGCCGCATTTATAACAGTAAACGAACGAACCTCCCCGAGCTCCAAAAAAAAGAGGCACAGGAGACCAAACTCCTGTGCCCGCAAACGGTCTTAATTAAATTAAAGGGGGTCAATTTCAATTATATAATACCCCAGCTTTATTGCATCCATATTACAAAAGGGTTAAATGAAAATTAAGTTGCCTCACTCTGCTGCAGCCTGTGAAGCTTCCTTCAATTCTTCCACAAAATGCTGTGCATTTTGGGCGGCGATGCTTCCATCACCTGTAGCCGTAACGATTTGGCGCAGCGTTTTTTCACGGATGTCTCCAGCCGCGTATATGCCGGGCACCTTTGTTTCCATCTGTTCATTCGTTTCAATGTAGCCATTCGCATTCGTGATGCCAAGGCTTTCAAACGGCTTTGTCAATGGGACCATTCCGATATAGACGAATACGCCGTCTGCAGCCACTTCCTTCTCTGCTCCGTCCACTGTCGAAACAAGCGTTACACTTCCCACTTTGCCGTCCTTATCATGAATTTCCTTGACCGTATGGTTCCAGATGAAATCCACTTTTTCATTAGCAAATGCACGGTCCTGAAGTATTTTTTGCGCCCTGAGCTCATCGCGCCGGTGAACGATCGTCACTTTGGAAGCGAAACGTGTCAGGTAGACGCCTTCTTCGACAGCAGAGTCCCCTCCACCGATTACAAGAAGCTCTTTATTTTTAAAGAATGCGCCATCGCAGACCGCACAGTAAGATACGCCGCGTCCGCCAAGCTCCGCTTCTCCCGGAACGCCGAGCTTTTTGAATTGCGCCCCGGCAGCAATGATGATTGCACGCGCTTTATATTCCTTGGAGCCGCAATTGATCACTTTATACTCGCCTTTGTCCGTTACTTCCTTAACATCGCCATAGGCATACTCGGCACCGAATTTCTTCGCGTGGTCGAACATCTTCGTTGAAAGTTCCGGTCCAAGGATGCTTTCATACCCAGGATAGTTCTCCACCTCTTCCGTATTGGCCATCTGGCCTCCCGGAATACCGCGTTCAAGCATCAATGTGGAAAGGTTTGCCCTTGAGGTATAAACAGCAGCGGTCATACCCGCAGGTCCCGCACCGATAATTACGACATCATATACTTTTTCTTCAGTCATTGCAGCCACTCCTTCAAACGCTCTTTATCCTCTTATCATAATGCATCTTCAATAAGTTATTCGATAGTATTTCCTACCTTTTATCCTATATAACAGGATTGCTGGAGTCCAAATATCTGCTCAATTCAAGACGCTGTTCACTTTGTTGATATATTTCCGCACGGTCGCCACAGAAAGGTCGTATCCGGCAGCGATTTCTTTCTGCGTCACTTTTTCGTCCCTCAGACGCATCCAGACGTATTCCGTGGCGGCTGCCCAGGCAGCAGGGTTCGTAAACTTCCCGTTTTCCATCCTCAGCGATTCGAAGACCGAAAACCATAATATATACAGCCCGGATTCTACAAGGGAAACCGGATGGTGCTTGCCATACAGAATATCAAGGACCGCATCCATGAACTGTACATCCGCCTCATCGCATTTTCCTGTAAGAAGCAGTTCTGCATATGACTTCTCAATCGGCGAAACAAAGCCGTCCTTCCCCCTGACAGCCTGATCATTGATCAATTCCTTTTTAAAGCAATGTTTGTACAGGAACAAGCCGAACAGGCGCTCCTCCAGAAACTCACTGCGGAGCTTCTTGGTAATCATCGACACCTGATGCTCATAGCCGGTAAAGCGTCCTGTGTCATCACCCCATGGCTCAAGCCCTTCTTTTTTCGGATTGATCTCAATCACTTTTTTCCACGCGTTCCTGCTGCTCTCTTCATAGCCAAGATGATACGCACAATTCGCTATCCAGTAATAAAATGTATCGTCGCCGTCGAAGTTTTTCCGTTGGAGCTGTTTAAGCCAAGCGTAAGCAGTACGGTATTCCCCGATCAGGGCGAAGGTCGCCCCCAGCTTATACTGCTGGTCCGGGAGAATCGGCCGCACTTTCTCCAAGGCTTCCGCCAGCTCGGCGACTTTGGCTTCGTTTCTCTCGTAATGGTAGAAAACAAGCATGTTGCATAAGGCATGCAGATTGCCCGGATTTTTTTCAAGAACCGTTTCCAATGTTGCGAACGCTTCATTCGTCCGGCCCAGATAGAACTGGGCGAGAGCCAGGTTGTTGTAGGCAAACCAAAATTCCGGATGCTCCTCGATCGTTTCGTTCAACACTTCAATGGCTTTCTTGAAATTGCCGGATTCCAGATAGGCACGCGCCTTTTCCTGCTCCTGGATGATGGAGTCCTGTTCAAACAGACTCTCTTCCGTCTCGTCATTCTCATACAGAATCAAGTCGACAAGGTCTTCCGCATCCTCGGCAAACTCGCCCAATTTATCTTTCTGCAGATATTCGTTGGCATGCTTATAAGCTTCCTTGAACATGCCAAGATGGGCATAATTATTAGCAAGAAAGTAGTGGCATTCGGTCATAAAAGGATCAAGGTCGGCAACAATATTCTCCAAGAGTTTGTTGGACTCGCCGTACTCTCCGAGATCCGTGTATATGATCGAAAGCTGGCAGGCAATCAAAGGCTCTGCCGGTTCCAGGAACATGGCACGTTCTAATAGTTTTTTCGCTTTATATAAATCACGTTGATGATATGCTTTTAAACCTTTGTTAAAATAATATTCCCCTGTTGGATGAAACGTCAGTACGTTGTTTGTTTGTTCGTATTTAGAGTCTTTACTCATGGAATCCTCCACTGAAAGTTGATTAACTTAAGCATTATACCATATTTTGTAGGGCAAATAAATATATCCGCCTTTTTCCCTATATGGCATACCCGGCAGAAAAAAACTCGCACAGGCCATTTTCCGATTCCATGCTTACAATGCACACGCAAAAAGGCCCGGCACATGATCCATGCCGGGCCTTCAACAGGTCACTTCTTATGCCGTTCCTCAAGAGCATCAAGCACAGTGTCGAGAGGCAGGTTTTGTTCTTTCAGCAAAACGAGCAGATGGAAAAGCAAATCGGCGCTTTCCCATTTCAATTCCTCCGGATCCCGGTTTTTGGCGGCAATGATCACCTCTGCAGCCTCTTCACCGACCTTCTTCAGAATTTTATCGACTCCTTTTTCAAATAAGTACGTCGTATAGGATCCTTCCGGGCGGTCTGTTTCCCTTTGTGCGATGATTCTCTCAAGCTCATGCAGAAAATGCCGGTTTGTTTGTTTTTCTTCAGCTTCCTTCAGCACCCCTGTAAAGCAGGAATCCGTCCCCGTATGACAGGCAGGGCCTTCGGGTTCGACGAGGACAAGAAGTGCATCCTTGTCGCAGTCATATTTGACCGATCGGACGGACTGGGTGTTCCCGCTCGTCTCCCCTTTGTGCCACAACTCTTGCCGCGAGCGGCTAAAGAACCATGTCTCACCTGATTCAATCGTTTTTCGCAATGATTCCTCATTCATATAGGCAAGCGTGAGCACTTCCTTCGTCTTCACATCCTGGACAATGGCAGGAATAAGGCCTTCACTGTTGAATTTCACTTGCGGTTCGTTCATCTCACGTTCACTCCTTCTTCCCGTAAATATGCCTTTACCTCTTTCACCGATGTTTCTTTGTAGTGGAAGATCGAAGCTGCTAAAGCAGCATCAGCTTTCCCTTCCAAAAAAGCATCCTTGAAATCGACCGCATTGCCGGCTCCGCCTGAAGCAATCACCGGCACGGAAACGGCCTCACTTACCGCTTTCGTAAGCGCCAGATCGAATCCCTGTTTCTCGCCGTCGCTGTCCATGCTCGTCAGCAGGATTTCCCCCGCCCCCCTTTCGACTGCTTCCTTGGCCCACTCGATGACATCCCTGTCTGTTTCCTTCCGTCCGCCATGCGTATATACCTTCCAGGACCCGGAAGCCTTGTCCGCTTTCGCATCGATAGCAACAACAATGCATTGGGTGCCGAAATAACGGCTTCCTTCATTGATCAATTGCGGGTTCAGGACAGCTGCGGTATTCAGCGATACTTTATCGGCACCGGCGCGAAGGATTTTTTTCATATCCTCGAGGCTATTGATTCCCCCTCCGACCGTAAATGGAATCGCAAGCTCTGACGCAACATCCATCACAACCTGCACAATCGTGTTTCGGCCTTCATGGGAAGCCGAGATATCCAGGAACACAAGTTCATCGGCGCCTTCCTTATCATAGAAAGCAGCGAGCTCCACAGGGTCTCCTGCATCCTTCAGGCTGACGAATTGCACACCTTTGACGACGCGTCCATCCTTCACATCCAAACATGGAATAATCCGTTTCGTAATCAAATGGCTCCCTCCTGACCGGCAGCAACGCCCAATGCTTCTTTAACGGTAAAACGATTGCTGTAAATGGCTTTTCCGACAATCGAGCCCGAAACTCCGGATGGCTGGACCGCAACAAGATTCCGGATATCATCCAAGCTGCTGATTCCCCCGGAGGCTATCACGCTGACGCCCGTTTCTTTCGCAAGCTGCTCCGTTGCTTCAATATTCGGTCCGGCAAGCGTCCCATCTGTCGCGATATCCGTGAAGATGAACACTTTTGCCCCTGCATCCGCCAGTGCCTTTCCAAGCTCAATCGCAGAAACAGAGGAAGTTTCCAGCCATCCGTGCGTTGCAACCATTCCATCCTTGGCATCCAGCCCGATGGCGATTCTGTCCCCGTATTTGCCAAGCATCTCTTTTGTAAAAGCTATATCAGACACAGCCACACTGCCTAAAATGACCCGTTTCACGCCGCCATCCAAATACATCCTGATATCCTTTTCTTCCCTGATGCCTCCCCCGGCCTGTACGTTCACACCGAGATCAGCCGCCACTTTGCATATATGCTGCCAATTAACAGGCTGTCCGGCTTTTGCACCATCAAGGTCGACCATATGAATCCAGGAAGCACCCTGTTCGGCGAAGCTTTTTGCCATTTCGAAAGGGCTGTCCCCATATACCGTCTCCTGGCCGTAATCCCCCTTATATAGCCGGACACACTTTCCGCCTCTTATATCGATTGCCGGGTAAACTGTGAAGGAACTCATGATTTCACCTTCTTTTCCGCCAAATCCAGGTAATTCTTCAATAATTTCATCCCCAATTCGCCGCTTTTCTCCGGGTGGAACTGCATGCCAAGCACGTTTTTCCTGCCGGCAATCGCCGGCACTGTTTTGTGGTAATCCGCCGTGGCGATGCAAATGCCATCCGGCTCTCCCTCAAGGTAATAAGAATGGACAAAGTACACGTAGTCCTCCCCGCACCCCGACAGAATTTCCGCATCCTGCCTGAAGGCAAGTTTATTCCAGCCCATATGGGGCACCTTGTAGCTTTGCCCTTCATCCGTCACCCCCGGGAAACGCACAATCCGTCCGGGCAGAAGCCCCAAACCGTCACTGTCGCCGTTCTCCTCGCTCTCTTCAAACAAAAGCTGCATCCCGAGGCAAATGCCAAGCAAATAGCCGCCGCCAGCTGTATATTCACGCAAAAAGGCAGTAAGCCCTGCCTGGTTCAGCAGGTCCATCGCATCCTTGAATGAACCGACGCCAGGCAGAATCAAAGCATCCGTCTTGCCGAGCACTTCCGGTTTGTCCGAAATGATGTATTCAGAACCGAGCCGTTCCAGCGCTTTACGGACACTGAACAAATTTCCCATTCCATAATCCACAATCCCGATCATCTACAACAGCCCCTTCGATGATGGGATGCCCTTCACACGGGGATCAATTGTCGTCGCTTCATCAAGCGCACGCGCCAATGCTTTGAAAACAGCTTCAATCATGTGGTGGGTGTTATGTCCGTAATGGACGATCACGTGGAGATTCATCCTTGCTTCAATGGCAAGCTTCCATAAGAATTCATGCACAAGCTCTGTATCGAAGGTACCCACTTTCTGGGCCGGGAAATTCCCCCTGAATTCCAGATGCGGCCGATTGCTCAGGTCAATGACGACCTGCGCCAGCGTTTCATCCATCGGCACGAAAAAGTTCCCGTATCGTTTGATCCCTTTTTTATCCCCGAGCGCTTTCCCGATTGCCTGGCCGAGGCAAATGCCGATATCCTCGGTCGTATGGTGGTCATCCACCTCCGTGTCTCCTTTGGCTTCCACCTCAAGGTTGAAATGGCCATGCTTCGTAAACAGGTCAAGCATGTGGTCCATGAATGGCACCCCGGTATGAAGAATGGATTTCCCTTCCCCGTCTATTTCGAACGACAATTTGATTTCTGTCTCTCCTGTTTTCCTATAAATCTCAGCATTCCGCTCCATCGTGCAGTCCCCCGTTCATCTCTTTTTGCTCCGTATATCGATTGCGCGCGCATGCGCCTCCAACCCTTCCAATCTCGCAAACGCGGCGATCATATCCGCATTCTTCCTGAAGTCTTCCTCACTGTACATGATGATGCTCGATTTCTTTTGGAAATCGTCGACATTCAAAGGACTTGAGAACCTGGCCGTTCCATTCGTAGGAAGCACATGGTTCGGTCCGGCAAAATAATCCCCGACCGGCTCGGAACTGTACCTTCCGAGAAAAATGGCTCCGGCATGCCGGATTTTCCCTAGCAGTCCTGCAGGATCGGCAGTCAATACCTCCAAATGCTCAGGTGCGATTTCATTGATCGCTTCAATGCCCTGGCTGATTGAATCCACCAAAAGAATGCGCCCATATGTTTCGATTGCTTGCCGTGCGATATCCTGCCTTGGCAAATCCTGCAGCTGTGCTTCGATTTCCTGCTTCGTTTCCTCGGCAAGCTGCACACTGTCTGTCACGAGCACGCTGCATGCCCGCACATCATGCTCCGCCTGTGAAAGCAAATCCGCTGCCACTTCGGCTGCCGATGCTGTTTCATCTGCTAAAATAGCAATTTCACTCGGACCCGCTATCATATCGATATCAACATCCCCGAACACTTCCCGTTTCGCCAATGCCACATATATATTTCCGGGGCCGACTATTTTATCGACTTTCCCGATTGTCTCCGTTCCATAAGCCAGTGCGGCTATCGCCTGCGCACCCCCGGCCTTGTATATTTCCGAAACACCGGCAATCGAAGCCGCCGCCAATACAGAGGCAGGAAGCCTGCCATCCTTACCCGGCGGGCACACCATGACGATTCGCTTGACACCAGCCACTTTCGCTGGCAGCACATTCATGAATACGGAGGATGGATAGGAAGCCGTCCCTCCGGGAACATAGACTCCGACAGAGTCAAGAGGCGTAATCTTCTGTCCAAGGAGCGTTCCGGATGCTTCTGCAGCCATCCAGGAATTTCGTTTTTGCTTTTCGTGAAAATTGGCAATATTAAAAGCAGCCTTTTTCATGATATCGATCATTTTTCCGTCCAGGGAATCCAGCGCTTCATTGATTTCATCCTGTGAGACGCGCATCTCATCTAGTTCTGCCCGGTCAAATTCCCTTGTGAACCTGCGGATCGCCTCATCTCCGTTTTTCCTTACCGCATCAAGGATGCGCCTCACAGATTCCCTTTGCTCATCAGTGCCCGCATCAACGGACCTGCGAAGCGAAAGATTGCTCGTATACCGTTCGATTTTCATGCTAGTTCCTCTTTTCTATTGTGGGATGATTTCAGCAAGGCTTGCCGTCAATTCGGAAATCCGCTTCTCCTTCAGCCTGTAAGAGACAGGATTAGCAATCAATCTGGATGTGATATCGACGATCTTATCGTACTCGACAAGCCCGTTTTCCCTTAATGTCTGGCCGGAGGACACAATATCCACAATCCGCTCCGCCAGCCCGATCAGCGGAGCCAGTTCAATCGATCCGTTCAGCTTGATGATCTCCACCTGCTCGCCCTGTTCCCTGAAAAAGCTTGATGCCACATTCGGGTATTTGCTTGCGACTTTAGGGGCGACATCGCCGAGCTTCGTATTCGGCAAACCTGCAACCGCCAGATAACAAGGACTAATTTTCAGGTCCAGCAATTCATAGACATCCCTGTCTTCTTCAAGCATGACATCCTTTCCCGCAATGCCGATATCAGCGACTCCCTGCTCGACATAGGTTGCTACATCCATCGGCTTTGCCAGTATAAAGCGCAGCTTCTCTTCCTCGACTTCAAGAATCAGTTTTCGGTTTTCATCAAATTCAGCAGGGATTTTAAGGCCGGCTTTCCTGAGCAGCCCGACGGCATCCTTGAATATCCTTCCCTTCGGCATAGCAATCGTCACATACTCGTTCATGCCTGTTCCCCCTTCCTGCTGCCGATCAAATACTCGACTGTCCTGAATCCTTTAATGAATGTGTCCATGTTTTTAACATCATTCACATTTTGGATGACGGCATTCCCGCCCTCCGCCCGGATTCCTGCAGCCATTTCTATCGCTTCTTTCCTGCGGTTTTCCGTATATAGGATACATGCCGTATCCTGTTCATCTTCTATCTCACCGAGTGCCTGCAGCAAACGGTCCAGCACAATGCCGAACCCTGTGGCAGGCGAATCCCAGTTGAATTTTTTCAGCAGATTATCATAACGCCCGCCATTTGCGATCGGCAGACCGACGTTTTCCGCATATACCTCAAACAATGTGCCCGTGTAATAGCTCATATGGCTGATCGACGTCAAATCAAAACTGACATAGTCATGGACGCCATATTCCTTTAGCTGCAGCCATAATTCATGGAGTTCCTCGATATCCCTGACACCCTGCTCATTCTCCAGAATCTCCTTGCCTTTCGCGAATATCTCTTCATCTCCCCTTAAATCCAGCAATGCGAGGAGACGCTCCTTATCGATCGAAGATAAAGCAAGGGAATCGACATGATTCCGGTATCCGACATAATTTTTTTCAAAAAGGAATTGGCGGCACTGTTCCGCTCTATCTTCATTGCCGAGGATATTCAGGAACAATTCCTGCACAAAGCCGATGTGGCCGACCGTCACCTTGAACTGTTCCAGGCCGGCAGCTTTCAAAGCGGATATCAAAAGAGCGATCGATTCAGCATCTCCGCTCGCTCCCGATATGCCGATGCATTCGACCCCGATCTGTTCGAATTCAGCCGGGCGCCCTCCTTCCCTTTGCTGTGCACGGTATACATTTGTGCTATAGGCGAGACGCAAAGGGATCCTGTCCTTCAACAGCTTCGATGCGGCGACCCTTGCAATCGGTGCCGTCATATCCGGCTTCAGCACAAGCGTATGGCCCTGCTGGTCCAGCAGCTTAAACAATTGCCGATCATTGATTGAGGATGCTTCCCCGACCGTTTCATAATATTCCAACGCCGGAGTCTCCAGCATCTGATAACCCCAGCCCGACAGTTCCTTCAGCATTTTATCCCGTACCCGCTTTTTGGCGGTATACAGGAGGGGAAGCGTATCTCTCATCCCGAGCGGTTTTTCGAACATGAATAATTTCGTCAATTTCAACACCTGCTTCTTTGTTTTGGATTCGCTATTCTTACTCCCGGCTTCCATTATGGCATACAGTTATTTATATTTTCAAAATCCTTTAGTTCGCTAATATAGTAAAGATGTTAGTAGTGTATCGCTCATACAGATTGAAGTCAAGTGGCTCACCAAAGAATTCCAAAGATTCGGATGCAAGGCTTATTCTTTGTAGGCTGTTTTGACACACAAAAAAAGCAAGCAAGGATCACTCCTTGCTTGCTTGCACTTCCCCGTATATCGGATCGTCCTTCCAGCGCTCGGCCAGCTCTTCCTTCGTATAGATGATCCTCATCGGATTCCCTCCGACAAATGAACCTACCGGAACGTCCTTATGGACGAGCGTGCCGGCGGATACAATTGCCCCGTCCCCGATCTCAATTCCAGGGAGGATCGTGCAGTTGGCGC